>CAYQDT010000008.1:0-15384 GCA_964416225.1 uncultured bacterium | reverse complement strand
GTGAGCGGAGAGGCCGCACGGCCGTGACAGAAAGCGCTCCAGACTGGAGCGCTGCGCGCTGCTCAACGGAGGGGTGATACAGACGGCCTGGATCTGGCCGCGCCAGTGATAGCCGCCTCCGGAATAGGCACCGATCAACAGATCGCCGCCGAATCCGAGGTTCCCGGAGGCCGGGCCGGCGCTGGAACGCCCATTGACCTCCCCCGTGAAGGAGGAGCCGTTGTAGCGCATATGCATCAGAAACGTGTGATCGACGGAAAGGTTCACCCTGGGCTGCTGCAGACCCGCGCCGGCGAGATTGGCGGCATAGGCGTCCAGTTCATTACCGAAATAGGCCAGGAACCCGGCGCCGTTCCCGGCACAGGCGGCCAGCCGGAGATTCGGGTCCGCAGTCTGCGCGGCCACGAAGATCTCCACTCCCGAGTTGAACTCCGGGTGCTGATCGAAGAAGTGCGGGACTCGCAACTGGCTCGTGCTGCCGTCGAACTCCCACGACGGCCAGCCGTTGATGCCGGCGTTGCGCAGCACGGGCGCCGTGGAGCTGTCCGCTACCGCCTGGAGCGTGGCGCCGGAGCCGGAGTCCGTGACGCTGGTCACCGGGCTGCCCTCCGCTCCGGACCGCGCCGACCAGAGGAAGAGTCCGGAAATGCCGGACGGGCAAAAGGTGCGGGCTGACCGCGTGCCGCCCACCGGGGCGGACCGGGCCGGAGGGATGGTTACCAGAAGCGCGCCGCTAAGCCCCACCACGATCCATCCGATCCAGGCGTTCCGCTGCATACTTTTTTGTTCGTTGTTCTTTTTCAAGGGATACATTTTTTAGTACATTCTCTAACCCGAACGAGGTGCCGGCCGCAGATTGCCTCGGAGCAGACGGACGAGCGGTCCGGTTCCCGGCATCCGGTCCATCCTGCGTCTTTGCCCGTCAACAAAATGCGCCGTTTAACTCCGAAGTGCACGCCCTCCCGGACAGCAAACAAGGGAGATTACGACGCATAGACAACCACCCGGTGGTTCCTAGTTGGTGGTTAAGAGCGTGGGATCGATGGCAGTGACCCATAAGACCCTTCCCTGCTAATGCCCGGCTCAAACGAGCAGTTGAGGGGGATGAAGCCGGCTTCGGCCGGTTCGAGGATCCCCGAGGCCCCGGCTCGCAGGCCCACTGCGGCCACGAGGCCCGGATCTCGAATCCGGAGACCCGCTTATGGAGCGAGGAAGAAGCCGCACCGCAGCCGAAAGCCGCCCGAAGTGGAGCGAGTCGGGGTGGAGCGAGTAGGGCTCGGGGCGGGAGCGGGAAGTCCGGATTCGCTAGATCCGGAATCGGGCGTCCGCCGCGTACGGCCGCTCCGTCACGGGACGGGATGATCGGCGGCTGCAGGAGAAGCGATGCGGGCGGCCGCGCATCCGCGTCTGCCCCTTTCACGGACGGGAGTGTGCGAGCCGCGCGGCCGTTCAGGTATAGTCTTAGCATCCGGCGAAGTGACCCAGAGGCCCCGGGGTCGGCCGGGGTAGCGCCACCCGCGCCGTGTATCGACCTCGCCAGGCTCCCGTTTCCAGGCTCTCGTCAACAACCGGGCTGCGAGAGCGCCCGCCATTCGCCGAGATCCCCGCGCCCCACCCATCACCCGTGAACCTCACCCACCACCCACACGGCGTTATCTGCGTCTCTCCGGACCTGCGCCCCGGCCTGGAGCCGATCCTCCGCAGCCTGGATCAGCTCGGAGGACTGGAGGCGTTCGTGACCCCCGTCGCCTTCAGCGCGAAGCGCGCCGCCCTCGGGCCGCCGCTACCCGGTCCGCTCGGACGTGCCTACACGGCACTCCAGCAGCGCCGCATCGTGCCGGACTTCGTTGCGGAGCGCACGCACACCTGGCCCGCCCGGGAGCTGCTGCGAACCGGCATCGCGCGCTGGGGGAGGAGCGCGACGCTGGCCGACCGGGTCTGGTGGTGGTCGGAACGGGGGTTCGATCGCCACGTGGCCCGACGCTGGAGCGGGAAAGCACCGTACCTCTACGGATTCGAAGTCGCCTCGGCGGAGACGTTCCGCGCGCAGAAGCGCGCCGGCGGTGAGACGATCCTCTGCCAGTTAATCGCCCATCCCGACACGATCTGGAGCATCATGCGGGAAGAAATGGAGCGCTTTCCCGATGCCGTGACGGACTACGAGCGCCACCTGCAGCGGGAGGCCGGGCGGGTCACGGACGTCAAGCTGCAGCAGTATGCGGAGAGCGACCTGATCGTGGCGAATTCGCCCTACGTGCGGGACACGTTCTTGAGCGCGGGCTTCGCGCCAGAGCGCATCGCGGTGGTTCCCGGCGCCGGACCCGTGATCCCCGAGCCGGACCCCCGGGCGCGCTGCCGCAGCCGAATGATTTTTATGAGTGCAGGACAACAGTCGCTCCGGAAGGGAACCCCTTACTTGCTCGATGCATGGCGCAGCGTCGGTGACCGGGCGGATGCGGAGTTGTGGATGGTCGGCAAGAATTTACTGCCGGATCGGTTCATGCAGCGCCTTCCGGGCAATGTGCAGGTTCGAGGTACCGTGCCCCATTCGGAATTGTTCGAGCTTTACGGCCAGGCTTCGGTACTGGTGCTTCCCTCGCTGTGCGAAGGGTTCGCGCTGGTGATCCTGGAAGCGATGGCGCATGGAATGGCGGTGATCACCACTCCCAACTCCGGATGCGGCGACTTCGTGGAAGACGGAGTCAACGGGTGGGTGGTCCCGATCCGGGACACGGCCGCCCTCGCGGCGCGGCTCAGCTGGTGTATCGAGAACCGGGACGCGGTTGACGAGATGGGCCGCGTCTCCCGGCGGAAGGCTAGTGCCTGGACCTGGGAGCACTTCGTCCGTCGACACACGGAGACCCTGGCGGGGATGATGGACCGCGGCGCGGCACCCCGCACGCCGGGCAGCGGCCTTTCGGTGGGTGCCTGACCCATGCGCGTGCTGCTCGTCGGGGCCACCCATCCCTGTCACAATCCTCGATTGGTCCGCGAGGCGGACACTCTGGCCGAGGCCGGACACCAGGTCCGCGTGGTGGCGCCCTCATGGGTGCCCGAGCTTGCGGAAAAAGATCGGCGGCTGCTCCGCGGTCGTCGGTGGCGGCTGGAGACGGTGGACTTCGTCCCAGAGTCGCGGGTCGGCAAGGCGCGGTCCCGCCTGATCCTCGGACGAAGGCGCCTCGCGCGAATACTCGCCAACCGGCTCGCTTCGCCGCCTCCGCTGCTCGCCGCCCACGCGTATACCCACGCCTATCCCGAGATGCGCCGGCTGGCGAGCCGGGAGCCCGCGGATTGGGTGGTCGCACACGCGCAGGGGGCACTGCCCGTTGCCGCCGCGGCCGCCGCGCGCTGGTCCGCCCGCCTGGGCTTTGACTGCGAGGACATGCTGTCGCTCTGTGAGAACGATCCGCCGCACCTGGTCCGGAGCCTCGAGCGCCGGCATCTCCCGGCCTGCGCCTACATTTCGGCCGCCTCCGCGGAGATGGCCGGGCAACTGGTCGCGGCGTACCAGGTGCCCCGGCCAACGGTTCTGTACAACGTCTTCCCGCGCTCACTGGCCGCAGGAGTCACGCCGCCCGAACGGCGCCCCCGGCGAAGCCCCGGCACGCCGCTGCGCCTCCACTGGGTCGGGCAGACCATCGGGACGGGACGCGGGTTGGAAGACGTGATCCAGGCGCTAGCACGGGTCGGCGGAGGCGTTGAGCTTTACCTGCGGGGAAGCATCGGGGAGGCATTCCGCCGCAGCCTCGACCAGTTAACGGCACGCCTGGGCGTGCAGCAACACATCCATCTTCTCCCGACGGTGGATCACGACGAAGTCGTTCGCGCGATGGACGGGATGGACGTCGGCCTGGTGCTGGAGCGCCCCGAGCACGCGAACGCCGCGCACACCGTCACCAACAAATTTTTCAGCTACCTGCTGGGAGGCCTCGCGGTGCTGGGGACGGATACCCCCGGCCAGCGCGAGGCAGCGGCGCTGGCATCCGGAATTGCGGTGCTCTACCCGGCGAATGATCTCCACGCGCTTGCCTCCCGTCTCGCCTATTGGCGCGACCATCCGGACGAGCTCCGAGCCGCGCAGCAATCCGGCTGGTCCGCGGCCCAGGAGCGGTTGTGCTGGGACGAGGAAAGCCGCACGTTCCTGCGCCTGCTGGAACAGCCGTCCCAGGGACACGCCGGATGAAACGCGTCGCCATCATCGCCCCGGACTTTTCTCCGAGCAGCCTTCCGCCGGCCCTCCGGGTCCGTTTCTTCGCTCACTACCTCCCCGAATTCGGCTGGGAGCCGGTGGTGATCACCACGGATCCCAAGTATTACGACTGGAGCGTCAACCCGGAAAGCGACCGCCTCCTACCCGAGGGACTCAAGGTCATCCGAACAGCGGCGCTGCCCCACCGCCTCGCGCGAAAGTTCGGCTTCGGCGACGTAGGCATCCGCTCGCTGCGGCAGCAGTGGCAGGCGCTGAAGGAGCTGTGCCGGCGGGAAAAGGTGGACGCGGTGCTGGTGCCCGTTCCGCCCTACCCCTCGATGATTCTCGCGCGGTGGGCGTATAATCGGTTTCGGATCCCGTATGTGATCGACTACATCGATCCCTGGATGCGCGACGACTACTGGAAGCTGCCGGGCGATCAGCGGCCGCCCCGGTGGCCGCTGGTATGGCTGATGGCCCGTGGGATCGAGCCGTACACCCTGCGGAAGGTGGGGCACATCACCGGTGTGTCCCGGGGAACCACGGATATCGCCCGGCGGCTCTGTCCCGGCCTGCGGGAAGCGGACGCCACCGAAATCCCCTACGGCGGCCACCTTCCCGACTTCGACTACATTCGCCGCCATCCCCGGAAAAACCCGATCTTCGATCCCCAGGACGGCCGGATCCATCTCAGCTACGTGGGAGTGTTCATACCGGCCATGCACGCCACGGTCCGCGCGCTGTTCGCCGCCGTGCGGAGGGGCCTCGACCGCACTCCGGAGCTATTCGGCCGCCTGCAGTTCAACTTCGTGGGAACGACGTATGAAGCGCAGGCCCTGGGGAAATACCGGGTCCTCCCGCTGGCACGCGAGGCGGGCGTGGAGCATCTCCTCAATGAGCACCCGCCGCGAGTGAGCGTCCTGGATGCCATCCAGGTCCAGACGGACTCGCACGCCCTCCTCGCCATCGGCTCGGACGCTCCGCACTATACCGCGTCCAAGATCTTCCCGTACGTGCTGGCACGGCGGCCCGTGCTGGCGCTCTTCCATGAGGAGAGCAGCGTGGTGCGCATCGTGGCCGAAACCGGCGTGGGACAGACCCTCACCTACAGCGCGCAGCGCCCGCTTATGGAGCGGGTTTCGGAGATTGAAGCGGCCGTTGAAGGGCTGATCCATCTCCCTCCCGGCTACCAGCCGCCGGCGAACTGGGGCGCCTTTGAAGCGTACACCACCCGGGCCATGACCGGGCGCCTCGCGAGCGCGCTGGACCTGGCCGTGGACAAGACAGCGGGACGGAGTTAGGCCGCGGCCATCGGTGCGGAGATCATGGAAACAACCGACCTCTCGGGGAAAGGTGAGACGGAGAACGCGCGTCCCGCAGCGGCCGATCGGCCGCTGCGGGTGCTGGTTCCGTTCAATGCAACCGCGCTCTACGGCATGGAGCGCGCTGTTCTGGAGATCTTTACCGCCATGCGCCCGGCGGTGGAGCCCCACTTCGTCCTGACGCGCACCGTCAGGCACCGGGACCTTCCCCTCTATCGCGAGATCGTGGCCCGGGGATTCTCCCATTCCTTCCTCAGTGATTTCTGGTCCTGGCCGAAGATTGGCAAACCCCGCTCGCTACGGGAGCTGTTGAAAATCTTGTGGGCGGTCACCGCGGGCAACCTGGACGTCCTCCGCGCGGCCCCGTCCGCGGACATGCTGTACGTCCCCAGCCTGCACTATCTCAACTACGCGTACCTCGCGGCCGCCCTGCTCCGCCTCCGCGGGCGGCGGGTCATCTATCACTTCCACGATCTCACGCCGGAAACCCCGGAATGGGCCCGTATCTTCGAGCTCGGGCGCCCGCTGCTGACGGACGTGATCCACAACACGACGCTCTCCAGGGACTGGGTCCTCGGCCGCTATCCACGGCTGGGCGAAACGCTGAACGTCTCGATTCCGCTGATTACCGGGCTGCGGTCCGGGGATCCGGATCCGCGGTTCCTCCGGGAGTTCGGCGATAAGCAGAACCTCCTCTTTGTGGGGCAGCTCTCGCCTCATAAGGGGGCGGACCTGCTCCTGGAGGCGTTCGCCCTGGTGGCGGCGGAGTTCCCGGACGCCCGTCTCCATCTGCTCGGCGACACGGGCTCCCCGGAGTTCGAGGCGAAGCTCCAGCGCCTCCTGGCCCGGCCGGAATTACGGGATCGATGCGTGCGGTGGGGCTTCCGCGACGACGTCCACAGCTTTCTCCGCCACGCTTACCTCTACGTGCAGCCCAGCCGGCCCTCCGTCTTCCACGAGTCATTCGGCCGGGGCGCGGTCGAAGCTATGGCAGTCGGGGTCCCCACGGTCTGCCTGGCGAGCGGTGCCCTGCAGGCGATTGTCCGGAACGGAGAGACCGGAGTGGTCTGCCCGGAGGAGACGGCGGAGTCGATTGCCGGCGGCCTGCGGCGCTTCCTGACCGATCCGGCGTTCCGAGAGCGGTGCTCCACGGCATGCGTGGCCGAGTACGCACGGACTTATGCCGAGCCGGTAGTCCGCAGCCAGTGGCGAGCGTTCTTCCTGCGCAGGTCTTGAGCGCCGAACCGCGAGGCGGGGTGGGACGCCCATGCGCCCGGTAAGCGGCGGCCGAGGGCCGCGCGGCATCGCTCCCGGCGAGCCGGCGAGGCTGCGCTGTCGCCTCCCCCGCAACTCCTGACCGCCCCGCTTCTCGCTCGCTCACGGCTCAGCCGCGACATCTCACCCGGCCTCTGTGGACCGGGCCCGGCGGATTTGACCGTGCTCCCCGCGCGGGAGATCCCCGGTCCGGCTCACCCCGCTCCCGCGGCCGGCACCATGCTGCGCTGCCTGAGACCTGAAGCGGCGCCGCACTCCCGATCGCACCGACTGGCCGGCCGCCGCTCCACCGGCATACGTGCCGGATGCCCCGCCCGTCGGCCTCTCCGCCGGCGTTCCCGGCACGCCGATCCGCAGGCGGTCTAATCATTTACTAATAATCTCTGAACCAGAAACAGTCATCGTTCGTCTGAGGTGCCGAAACGGGACCGCGAGCTGGCGGTGAAGGCACCCTCTCGCCAACCATCGCCGGCGAGGCGACGATTGAAGTCGCTGCGGCCCCGAAGCCGGGGCGCTCAGCAGTAACGTTTCCCGCTCCCGCGACGGTTGCAGCGCATCGCCACACGCTCCTGGTGCGGGACTGGGCTTAGCACGTCTTCCAACCCCCAGTTTTCTGTGGGTTAATATTAAGAAATCGTGAATTTCAGGTTTCCGTTCTGAATATTATCTAAAATCTGGTCTTTGACTCTGTTCGACGAGCGGCCGTATGTGCGGCGCGGCGGTTCGGCCCGCTCCACCCGAGCTGCGGCTGTTGGATCGTGGATCCACGCAGCCCCATTTACCCAGGGCGAATTTCCCGTGAGAGGTACATCCAGCTTGGTCCGGAGGCTACTGGCTACTCCCACCGCACTGCAAACCGGTGCGGAGCGTGGTTTCGCTCCACGCCGCGTCTCCTCGCGCGCGCTCCACTTTCGCCCGCCGACGGTGACCGGCCTCCCGGAGCCCGCCCCGGCTCCGCCTCCGGCGGCACCGGGTGCCCGACCGGCGACGGGGCCGCGTCCACTGCGCGTGCTGGTGCCCTTCAACACCACCGCGCTCTACGGCATGGAGCGTTCAGTGCTGGAGCTTTTCCGCGCGCTCCGGCCGGAGGTAGAGCCCCATTTCGTGCTCACCCAGACGGCCCGGAGAGAGAACCTGCCGATCCTGCGGGAAATCCAGGCGCACCGCTTTTCCCACTCATTTCTCAGCGATCAGCAGCCGTGGCCCAAGCTGGGGCGCCCTCACTCCCTCCCCGGGCTGCGCGATCTGCTGCACGCGCTTATCGTCGGAAACCTGGACATGCTCCGGGCCTGTGGCGATGCCGACGCGCTGTACGTGGCCGGTCTCCACTACTACAGCTACGCCGTCCTCGCGGCCGCGCTGCTGCGCCTCCGCCGCCGCCGCGTCCTCTTCCGCGTTCACGACCTGATAGCGGCTCCCTCTGCGATCACCCGGCTCTTTCACCTCGCCCCGCTCCTGTTCACCGACGTTGCGCACAATGCCGTCCACTCGCGCGACTGGATGTGGAAGCTGTTCCCGCGGTTGAAGCGGCTGCGGAACGTCGTGATCCCGCAGATCGTCAGCATCCGGTCCGACAACGCGGATCCCGCGGTGACGGCACGGTTCGCCGGACGGCGGAACCTGGTGGTTGTGGGGCAACTCGCCCGCCACAAGGGGACGGATCTCCTTCTGGACGCCTTCCAGGAGATCGCGGCGGGGTATCCGGACGTGCACCTGCACCTGCTCGGGCTGGCGAACGATCCGGAGTTTGCGGCACCGCTGCACGCCCGGCTGTCCCAGCCGGACCTCCGGGAGCGGTGTACCTATTGGGGCTACCGCTCCGACGTCCACACGTTCCTGAAGCGCGCCCACCTCCACATTCAGCCCAGTCGTCCTTCGCTCTTCCATGAGTCATTTGGCCGGAGTGCCGTTGAAGCGATGGCGGTGGGCGTGCCGACGGTGTGTCTGGAGAGCGGCGCGCTCCAGGAGATCGTGTTGGATGGAGTGACGGGAGTGATCTGCCGGGAGGAGACTCCGGAAGCGCTGGCGAATGCCCTCCGCAGGTTTCTGAACGCGCCGGAGTTCCGGGAGCGCTGCGCCGAAGCGGCGCGGGCGCACTATCTGGCGCGCTACACCGAGGGCCCCGTGCGCGCATCGTGGCTCCGGTTCCTGACACGCCCCGATGCCGCAGCGGATGACTGACGGTCCTCCCGGTCGGAAGTGAGCCGGTGAATTCGGATGAAGTACCGCGGACCCCAGCGCCTGGCATTCGTCAGCACGCATCCCATCCAGTACCACAGCCCGTGGTTCCGCGCGCTCGCCAGGCAGCCGGGACTCGATTTCGAAGTGCTCTACGGTCACCAACCGGACGCGCAGGACCAGGGGCGCGCCGGCTTCGGTGTGGCCTTCGAGTGGGATGTGCCCCTGCTGGAGGGCTACGCGCACCGCTTTCTGCCCAACGTGGCACGCGAGCCCTCCGCCGGCACGTTCGCGGGCGTAGACACTCCCACCATCGGCCGAGAACTGGTGCGCGGGCGGTACGACGCCGTCGTGCTGAACGGCTGGCACTTCAAAAGCGCCTGGCAGACCATCTTCGCCTGCTGGCGCGCGCGGATCCCAATCATGGTGCGCAGCGACTCCCACCTCCGCACGCCGCGCGCCTCCTGGAAGCAAGCCGCAAAGCGCCTGGCCTATCGCTCCTTCATTTCCCGGTTTGACGCCTGCCTCCCGGTTGGAACATGGTCTGCGGAGTACTTCCGAGAATACGGCGCGCGGCCGGAGCGAATCTTCGTGGTTCCTCACGCGGTGGATTCGGCCCGGTTCGTGGAGACCGCCGCGCGTCTGGAGCCGGAGCGTGCGGCGCTGCGGCAGCGGTGGGGAGTGCCTCCCGGGTCGATCGTCTACCTCTTTGCCGCCAAGTTCATCGATAAGAAGCGGCCGCTCGATTTTGTAGATGCCGTGGTGCGCGCGTCGCGGAGCGCGCCGGTGGCCGGCCTCATGGTGGGGGACGGACCGCTGCGCGCGGCGTGCGAAGCACGGGCACGGGAAGCGGGCGCGCCCGTCACGTTCGCCGGGTTCCTGAACCAGTCGGAGATCGTGGGCGCCTACGTGGCGGCGGATGTGCTGGTGCTCTCCTCCGACGGAGGGGAAACCTGGGGCCTGGTCGCCAATGAAGCCATGACCTGCGGCCGCGCGTGTATCGTGACGGATCAGGTGGGCTGCGGGCCGGACCTCATCTCACCCGGCGAGACCGGCGATCATTACCCGATGGGGGACGTGTCCGCGCTGGCGCGTTGCATGGAGCAGTACGGGCAGCGGCCGGACCAGGTTCGGGCAATGGGTGAGCGCGCGCGTGCGCGTGTGCGGGGATACTCGGTGGACGCCGCCGTGGCCGGCGTGCTTCAGGCGATGGATGCGGTCACGGGGAGCAAGCTGTAATGACGGACATGGCCGCTGAACGGAGTCCCGCACTGGAGTTGACCGCGCTCGCCCCGCCCCGCCGCCAGGATATCTCCTGGCTGTGGCCCCTGCTCTTCGCGGGGGCCGGCACCGGTCTCCTCTGGCTGTCGCGCAAGGAGGTGGTGCTCCTCCCGGCGCTGCTCTGCGCGTACATTATTCTCGCCGTCCCGCTCGTGATCTTTCAGCGCTGGACGCGGGCCGGCCGGCGGGCGGAGGAGCGAATCACCGTTCCGATCCTCTTCTTCATCGCGGCGATCTTCGTGGTGAATTTCGCCGTCTCCCTCTTCTGGAGCCGCCGCAGCGTTTCGTCCATCGACACGGGCGACTACTTCGTCTCGCCGGAATCGGTGTCGCAGACCATGGTGATGGCGGTGGTGGCCCTCGCCGCCATCTACTGCGGCGTGCGCTCCCGGATCGGTGGGCTGCTCGTCACCCGCAACATTCTCGATTTGCGGCCGGGCCCGCAAGCCTGGAGCTACATCCGCGCGATTCTGCTGGTGGGGATGCTCCTGTCGCATTTCGAAAGGGCGGCAACCATGGGCGGCGCCGGCGGGCGCCAGTTGATTCTCGCGCTGCAGACGGACGTTCCGCTGTGCGCCTTTGCGCTGATTTACCGTCAGTTTCTCCAGGGACGCGCTTCACGGGTGGACGCCGCCATCCTCCTCCTCTACATGCTGAACACGATCGTGGTCGGCATCTCCTCCGGCTGGCTTGGATCCCTGGTGCTGTTCGCGATCGTGGCGTTTGCGGTCTACATCGGAGAGCGGCGGCGGGTCCCCGTGGCGCCCGTGCTGCTCCTGATCGCCTACACCGTCTTCATGCAGCCGGGGAAGGAAGACTTCCGCAAAGCGTATGGAATCGACCAGCAGCAGACCTCCAAGATCGAGCGGATCGGCTACTGGGTAAACGCTTCCCTTCAGAAGTGGTCGGAAGCGCTCAGCGGCACCGGACAAACCAGCATTGCGGACGTGCTGGGGCAGACCACCGGCCGAACCTCCATGGTGGCGGTGACCGCCCAGATCCTGGAATTCACCCCCGAGATCGTGCCCTTTCAGAACGGCTCGACCTACTCGTTCCTGCTCGTGTCGGTCATCCCGCGCGCCCTCTGGCCGAATAAGCCGTCGGCCAACGAGGTGAATCGGTGGTACCAGGTGAATTACCGCCTCACCGAGCCGGATGACCTGGAGGGAGTCTCGCTAGCGCCGGGCCTGCTCGGAGAGGCGTACATCAACTTCGGCTGGTCCGGGGTGGTCCTCATCTTCCTCCTGCTCGGGATTCTCTACGATTACCTCCAGCGCCAATTCGGCACCCGCAGCCGGGGCCTGGTATACAATGCCGTGGCGGTGGTGCTGCTCCGGACCCTGGTTCTGGTGGAGTTCCACATGGCGGAGTACGTGGGGGGGCTGCTGCAGGAGATCCTGGTGATGCTCCTGGTGCTGAGCCCCATGCTGTACTGGCGTCCCGCGCGCCCCGAGGCTACCCCGGAGGCAAGCCTGTCGGCGCTGGTCGGCGCACCCCTGTCCCCGTACCATGAGCGGATCGGACCTTCGCCGGCCGCGAGGATCATCAGCGAGTGAACGATTACATCTCCACGGGTCTCCGCGAGGCGCGTGCCGCCGTGGAGTGGTTCCTGGGCAGCGACGAGGCCCGGCGGGCGCTGGAACTGATGACCACGGGCTGCGCGCAGACCCTCCGCGAGGGTGGACGCGTGCTCACCTGCGGAAACGGCGGCAGCTTTTGTGACGCCGCGCACCTGGCGGAAGAGCTTTCGGGGCGCTTCCGGAAGGATCGTCCGGCCCTCGGCGGCATCGCGCTTTCGGACGGCGCCTTCCTCACCTGCGCCGCCAATGATTTCGGCTTCGAGCATGCGTACGCGCGCGGCGTGGAGGCCCTCGGTCGCCCCGGCGACGTGCTGGTGGCGTTTTCTACCAGTGGAAACAGCCCGAACATCCTCCGCGCGGTGGAGGCCGGGCGGGAGCGGGGCCTGACCTGCTACGGGATGCTGGGCAGGGACGGCGGCCGGGTGCGGGAACTCTGCCACACGGCGCTCGTGGTCCCCATGCAGACCAGCGACCGGATCCAGGAGATCCACGGCAAGGCGCTGCACCTGCTGGTCGAGGGCGTGGAGCGCTCCCTGTTTCCCGAGAACTATCTCTAGCCGGCCCAGGCCGGACCCAGCCCGGCGGACGTCCCGCCCCGGCCCAATGCGGCGCGAGGGGGCAAGCATTCACACCTCATGAAGCCTCCGCAGCGTATCATCGTCTTCCGCATCGGCCAGATCGGTGACACCGTGATCGCCCTGCCGGCGTTCTGGGCGGTGCGCCGGCAGTTTCCGCAGGCCCACCTGACGCTGCTCAGCGATGCCCAGCAGAGCAGTTCGCTGATGCTGGCGCGCAGCGTGCTACCGGAAAGCGGGCTGTTCGATAGCTGGCTGAACTATCCGTCCGCCGGAGCCGGGGCGAGCCTTCCCGCCCTCCTCCGGCTGCTGCGGGTCCTTCGCCAGGGGCGGTATGATCTGCTCGTCTACCTGGCACCCCGGCTGCGAAGCCCCCGCCAGGTGCGGCGGGACCTGCTCTTCTTTCGTGCCGCCGGGATCCGCCGGTTCGCGGGCCATCAGGGCTTCGAGCCGCTACCGGCGCGAGCGGAAGGCGCTCCCCTGCCGCTGCTCCAGCACGAGGCCGACCACCTGCTCTCCCGGCTGGCGCGAGCCGGCCTGCCGGTTCCCCCAGCGGGCGCGGGCACCATGGACCTCGCGCTGTCGCCCGCGGAGCTGGCGGCGGCAGATGCGTGGCTGGCGGAGCGCGGGCTGCTGGACGGGCGGACGCTGGTGGGGTTCTGCCCCGGCTCCAAGTGGGCCTCGAAGCTGTGGCCGGAGGAGCGGTATCAAGAGCTGGGACGGCGGCTGACCCGGGAGCTGGGGATCTACCCGATCCTCTTCGGAGGGGCCGCGGACCAGCCCATCGCGGAGCGGCTGCTCACCGCCTGGGGCACGGGACAGAGCGCCGCCGGCGCGTTGAATGTCCGGCAGGCCGCCGCGGCCCTGAAGCGGTGCGCGCTGTATGTGGGCAACGACACCGGGACCATGCACCTCGCCGCCGCGGTCGGAACGCCGTGCGTCACACCGTTCTCCGCGCAGGATTGGCCGGGCCGCTGGTACCCCTATGGAACCGGGCACACGGTTCTGAGGCGGGCGGTGCCGTGCGAAGGGTGCCTGCAGCCGGTCTGCCCGGTGAATGGCCTCCGCTGCCTCACCGAAATCAGCCCCGACGCGGTGTTCGCGGCGATTGCAGCAAAACTAGAGCCTCGCCTTTGCTTACCGGCAGAACGGTAGCCGGCTGACCCGGGCGCGCCCGACCCGCGCGGCACCCGGCCGGAACGAATGACGTAACCCCGAGCCTTTGGGCACCGGATCCGCGACGATCACCTCGTCGCCGTTGAGAAGGGCGTTGAGTGGTATGAACGCAGCGAAGTCCGACCGTGCTCCCGCCGAAAAATCCGTGCTCCCCCTTCGTTCTTCCACCCGGATTCCGGAGTTGGATGGAATTCGCGGGCTGGCCATCCTGCTGGTGCTGATCTGGCACCTGTTCGAGATTCCGCTCGGCTTCGAGCCGTCCGGCGCGAAGCTCATCCGGCGGGTCTTCGCGCTAACCTGGACCGGAGTGGATATCTTCTTCGTACTGAGCGGCTTCCTGATTATCGGCATTCTCCTGGACCAGCGAGGGAGGGCGCGCTATTTCTCCCGCTTCTACATTCGCCGCTCCTTCCGGATCCTGCCGCTCTATTACCTGCTCCTCGGGGCGTGCGCGCTGGCACCCGCGCTTGCGCAGCACCTGGATCGGATTGCGCCCTGGTCGGTCTACGCGCTCATACTGCAGAACTTCGTCATGGCGCAGAAAGGGTCGATGGGAGGGCTGCCGCTGGGAGTGACGTGGTCGCTGGGGGTGGAGGAGCAGTTCTACTTGATCATCCCGGTCCTCGTCGCGCTGCTCCCCCGGCGCGCGCTGGGCGCGGTGCTGGCGCTCACCGTGCTCGCCGGGCCGCTGCTCCGCCTCCACTACGGCGGACTCGCCGCCTACGTGCTGATGCCATGCCGGGCGGACGCCCTCGCCCTGGGCGGGCTGCTGGCGCTGCTCCTGCGGACTCCCGTAGACTCAGACCGGCTCCGGAAGCTCGCCTGGGGCGCCCTGCTCGCAGACCTGGTGACCTCCGCCCTCCTCATCTGGAAAAACCAGGGGATCGGGGCGAGCGCCACCAACGCCGTCGGCTACTCGGCGTTCGCTCTCGGAGGCGCCGCGCTGGTGGTGTTCGCCGTCACGGACCCGGGCGGCATCATCGCGCGCACGCTGGGCAACCACTCGCTGCGCCTGCTGGGCAAGCTGGCCTATGGGCTCTATCTTCTCCATATGCCGGTGCTCGTACTCTGTCGGACCTATCTGCATACCCCCGCCGAGGTGCACTCCTGGGCCCAGATCGTGCCGGTGGCGATGATCCCGCTGGGAATCACCCTGGGACTGGCATGGCTCTCCTGGCACTTCTTCGAGGGACCGCTCGTCTCCCTCGGTCACCGGATCACGACAGCGCGGGAACCGGCCGCCATGCCCGCGCCAGCCCCGGCTGCGGCCGAATAGACGCTCGATCCCCCGCCGCCCCGCGACTCACGCTATGAAGGTTCTCCACGTTCTCCCCTCTCTCAGCCCGCTCCACGGGGGCCCCGCTTTCGCAATGCGGGTCATGGCCCGGCACCTGGCCGAAGCCGGAGTGGAGGTCGACGTGGTCACCTCGGACGACGACGGCCCCGGCCGGCTGCCGGTGACGCTCATCCGGCCGGTTCGGGAGCCGGAGGGCTACACGGTCCGCTACTTTCCGCGCCAGATCCACTTCTACACCATTTCGTTCCCCCTGGTTCCGTGGCTCTGGAAGCACGTGGGAGAGTACGACCTGGTGCACGTTCACTCCGTCTTCATCTTCCCCAGCGTTGCCGCCGCCGCCGTGTGCGCCGCGCGGGGCGTGCCGTACATCATCCGCCCGCTCGGCGTGCTGAGCCCGTACGGTATGACCAACCGGCGCCGGATCGTGAAGACGCTCTCCTTCAAGCTCGTGGACCAGCCGCTGCTGGACCGCGCCGAAGCCGTGCACTACACGAGCGACATGGAGCGGGAT
>CAYQDT010000007.1:0-15841 GCA_964416225.1 uncultured bacterium | reverse complement strand
TCGACCTGGGCACGGAGTTGCCGGGTCCGCAGGGAAGGCCGATCGCGGTGGTGGATCCCGGCGTGAAGCCGATCACCGAACTGTTCTGACCGGCCTGCCGCGGGCGTCCGCGAAGGACCGATACTCCCCCGGTGGTGGTCCGCCGGTGAGCGACGGGGTGCCGGTTGACGGCGGCGCGGCATGGTTCGAGACCGGGGTGGCGCGCATCCGCGGGGGCGCCATCACCGAGAATGCAACCGCCCCGGTTTTCGGCGGGAGACGGCCCGCCGGTGCTTCGATGAAACGCTTTCTAATCTGCGCTCTGCTCTTTCCCGTCTTGCCGGCACGCGCCGCCGCGCCCCCGGGCGCTCCGGGGCGGGCGCCCGCGGCGGTGCAGCCTTCGGCCCCGGCGCCCGCCGCCTCCGCCTCGTCCGGACTGGCCGTGCTTCCGGCCGCGGTGACCCTCACCGGGCCCAAGGCCCGCCAGCGGTTCCTCCTCGAGGAGACGCGGGACGGTTTTTCCAGCGATCGATCGGGCCAGGCGCGGTGGCGGAGCAGCAATCCGAACGTGGTGCGGGTGGACGCCTCCGGCACGGCGTGGCCCGTGAGCGACGGGACCGCGCAGGTGGTCGCCGTGGTGGGTGGCCGCCGCGCGAGCGCCACGGTTCGGGTCCGCGGGGCGGCGGAGCCGTTCGCCTGGAGCTTCGCGAATCACGTGCTGCCGGTGTTGACGAAGGCCGGCTGCAACAGCGGCGCGTGCCATGGGGCGGCCGCGGGCAAGGGCGGTCTCAAGCTGACGCTGCGCGGCTACGACCCGGAGGCGGACTACAACACGCTCACCCGGCAGGCCCTCGGGCGGCGGATCGTGCCGGCGGATCCTGCCGCGAGCCTCTTCCTGCAGAAGCCGACGATGCGCGTGCCGCACGCCGGAGGGCTGCGCTTCAAGCCCGGCTCTCCGGAGTACGGCATCCTCGCCCAGTGGATCACCTCCGGCTGCCCGTCGCCCGGCGGCCGGGAGCCGAAGATGACCGGCCTCGAGGTCTTCCCGGCCGTCGCCGTGCTCCGGGCGGGCGGAGAGCAGCAGCTCGCTGTCCGGGCGCGGTTCGATGACGGGCACACCGAGGACGTCACCCGGTGGGTGAAGTACGGCACCAGCGACGCCGGGGTGGCGGCGGTGGACGACGACGGCCATGTCTCCCTCAAGGGAGAGGGCGAGGCGGCCATCACGCTCTGGTACCTGAACAAGGTCCAGTTCGCGCGGATCGTTTCTCCGTTCCAAAACCCCGGCGCGGCGGAGGCCGTGGCCCGGGCCGAGCGGCGGAACTGGATCGACGACGCGATCCTCAAGAAGCTGGCGGCGCTCCGGATCCCGCCGTCCCCCACCTGTACGGACGAGGCGTTCATCCGCCGCGTCTTCCTGGACGTGGCCGGAGTCCTTCCCCGGCCGGACGAGGTCCGCGTCTTCCTGGCGGAATGCGCCGCGGAGCGCGCGGCCGCCGGCGGCGCCGCGCGGCCGGCGTGGGGCGCGCGGGAGCGGCTGGTCGATCGTCTTCTGGAGCGGCCGGAGTACGCGGATTACTGGGCCTACCGCTGGTCCGACCTGCTGCTGGTCTCTACCCGCCGACTGCCCGCCCGCGGCGTGTGGTCTTTCTACCGCTGGATCCGCGCCGGCGTCGCCGAGAACAAGCCGTGGGACCGCTTCACCCGCGAAATCCTGACCGCGAGCGGCTCCACGCTCGCCAACGGCGCCGCCAACTACTGGGTGCTCCACAAGGACCCGATCGACCTGACGGAGACCACCGCGCAGGCATTCCTGGGGATGTCGCTCACCTGCTGCCGCTGCCACAACCACCCGCTGGAAAAGTGGACCCTGAATGACTACTACGGCATGGCGAACCTCTTCGCGCGGGTCCGGCTGAAGAACGGGGAGCTTCCGGGCGAGTCGCTCGTGTTCGCGGCGGAGAGCGGGGAGGTGCCCCACCTCCGGACGGGCGTGCCGGTGCCGCCGCGGCCGCTGGACGGGACGCCGCTGCCGCTGGAGGGCCCGGAAGACCGGCGCGAGGCGCTGGCCCGCTGGTTGACGAGTCCCGAGAACCCGTACTTCACGCGGGCGCTGGTGAACCGGGTCTGGCGCGGCCTGATGGGGCGGGGCCTGGTGGAGGCGGAGGACGATCTCCGGCTGACGAACCCGCCCTCCAACGAGGAGCTCCTCTCCGCCCTGGCCGCCGACTTCGCGAAGAGCGGGTTCGACGTGAAGCGGCTGATCCGCACGATCGTGACCTCCGCCGCGTACCAGCGCTCCTCCGACCCTGTGCCGGGCAACGAGCGGGACGGCAAGTACTACGCCACCTATCTCCCGCGGCGGCTGCCCGCGGAGGTGCTGCTGGACGCCCTCTCCCAGGTGACCGGCATTCCCACCGACTTTCCCGGCTATCCGCGAGGCTACCGCGCGCTGCAGCTGCCGGACTCCGAGGTGGCCTCTCCGTTCCTGACGGCTTTCGGGCGGGCGCCGCGCGTCCAGACCTGCGCCTGCGAGCGCCAGGAAGAGCCGACCGTGGCGCAGGCGCTCCACCTTTCCAACGGCGACACGCTGAACGGGAAGCTGCGCGCGTCCGGCGGAGCGGTGGAGCGGCTGCTGAACGAGCGGCTTCCTGACGCCGAGTTGCTGGACCGCCTCTATCGGCTGGCGTACGGACGCCCGCCGGGCGAGAAGGAGCGGGCGAAGGTGGAAGCGGTCCTGAAGCGGTATCCGGCGGAAGGGACGGGACGGCGGGAGGTGGTGGAGGACCTCTTCTCCGCGCTCCTGACCAGTAAGGAATTTCTCTTCAATCATTAGCGCAGCTATGGGGCGAGGGTGTGATGCGAAGCTGGGGAAGGCCGCCGCTCTCTGCCCGCTCGCCGTCGGTTCCGCGGCGCCTCCCTGCGCGGTCTCGCCCGGTGAGCGGCGCGAGCTGCGTCGATCGATTTGAATCTCCCGTGAATCACTCCCGAGCCATTCCGAAACCCACCTCTGCAGGCGCCCGTGGGGCGGGCCTGGCGCTGGCCGCCCTGCTGGCGCTGGGCCTCCCGCACCCGGGTGCGACCGTTCCGGCGGGCCCACCCGCCGCCCAGCGGGTGGTAAGCGGGCGGACGCCCCGTCCGGCCGTGGCGTTCAGTCCCGACGGCCGGCTGCTGGCCGCCGCCGGCTATCGCCGGGTCGACCTGCTGGACGCGGAAGGGATCCCGATCCGGGCGCTGCCCGTGCCGGAGGGGACGGTGACCGGCGTGCAGTTCAGCCCGGACGGCCGGCGCCTCGCCGCATCCTGCGGAAGCCCGGGCCGCTCCGGCCTGATCCGGGTGTGGCAGCTTCCCTCCCTGAAGGTGACGGACCTATCCGGGGCGCACTCGGACGTGGTCGACTCGCTCGCCTGGGGACCGGACAGCCGGACGCTGGCGGCGGGCAGCTACGATCACCTGGTCTCGTTGTGGGATGTCGACGCGCCCGCCGGCGCCGCCCGGCTCCGGATCCTGAAAGACCACACGGATGCGGTCTACGGGGTGGCGCTCAGCCCGGACGGCCGGCGGGTGGCCTCCGTCAGCGGGGACCGCACGCTCAAGGTATGGGACGCGGCCACGGGGAAGCGCCTCTACACGTTCAGTGAGGCGACGGCGGAGCTGTACGGCGTGGCGTTCAGCCCGGACGGCCGACAGGTGGCGGCGGGGGGCGTGGATCGCAGCCTGCGCGTCTGGAACGTGGGCGCGACCTCCGGCCGACTGGCGCGGGCGGCATTTGCCCACGAGGGGCCGATCATCCGCGTGCTGTTCACCCCCGACGGCTCCGGGATCGTCACCACGTCGGAGGATCGCATGGTCAAGCTCTGGGACGCCGCGGAGCTCGTCGAGCGGAAGGTTTACGAGAGGCAGCCGGATTGGGCGCAGGGGATTGCCCTGAACCGGGACGGCTCGCGGCTGGCCGTGAGCCGGTACGACGGCTCGCTCGCCGTCTACGACCTGCGCACGGGGGATCCGCTGGTGCGGGTTTCCGCCGGGCGTGCCGGCGGAACAGGAGGCCTGAAATGAGCGGACGCCGGCCCGGTGGAGGCGCGAGGAGAGCCGGCTTCTTTGCCGGCCCCACGCTGCTGGCCATGGCGTGCGGCCTCCTGGCGCTTCCGGTGCTGGCCCAGGGAGGTGCGCCCACGCTGGTCCCGGCGGTCCTGCGGAGCGTGCAGCCGGTGGGCGTGCGGCGCGGCGGAGCGGTCACCTTCACCCTGGAGGGGCTCAATCTCGGCGAGGCCACGGCCGCGGTCTTCGATGACCCGGCAATCACCGGGACGGTGACGCAGGGCGGAAACCGGAACCAGGTGAAAGTCACCGCTTCCGTCGGCGAGGCCGCGGGGACCGGGATCCACCGCGTCTACCTCCGCACGCCGCTGGGAACCACACGGGCGGCCTCCTTTGCGGTCGGCGCCTGGCCGGAAGTCGCCGAGCGGGAGCCGAATGACACCCCGTCCACGGCGCCAGAGGTCGCGCTTCCGGCCACCCTGGTGGGCGCGCTCAGCCAGGTGGGGGATGTGGACTGCTTCCGCTTCCATGCGGACGCCGGCGAGGAGCTGGTATTCCAGGTGGTGGCGGGGGCGATCCGCTCCCGGCTGAACCCGGTGCTCACGCTGCTGGACGGGAGCGGCAAGACGCTGGCGGAAGCCGCGACGACCGACGGGAAGCCGGAGACGGTGCTCGGCTATCGCTTCCCGGAAGCTGGCACCTACGCCCTCCGCCTCCGGGATGACGAGAATGGGGGCGGCGGCGACTTCTACTACCGGCTGAACGCCGGCCGGTTCTCCTACGCCGCGGACGTCTACCCGGTCGGGGTGCCCGCGGGCGGCGGGGACGTGACCCTGCACGGCTGGAACCTGGGAGACGGCGTGACGGTGCATGTCCCCGCGGGCGTGAGCGTCCTGCGGGAAGCGGGCGGAAGGCCGCTGCTCTCCCCGGTGCGCCTGGACGTCGGTCACACGCCGGAGCTCCGGCAGCAGGCCGGCAACAGCAGCGTCACCGCCGCGCAGCCCGTCCCGGTGCCCTCGACCGTGAACGGCCGCCTGTCCGGGGCGGCCGATTTCTATCGCTTTTCGGCGAAGAGCGGGCAGAAGCTCGTGCTGGAAGTGGCGGCGCGCCGCTTCGGATCTCCCCTCGACTCCGTGATCGAAGTACTGGACGGCGCGGGCCGGCCGGTGGAGCGGGCCACCCTCCGGCCGGTCTGGGAGACGGCGATCACGCTCAAAGATCGCAGCTCCTCCGAGCCGGGGCTTCGGCTCCTCGCCTGGGACGACCTGCACATCAACGACTACGTCTATATCCGCGGCCAGGTGCTGCAGGTGCGCGCGCTCCCCCGCGGCCCGGACGATGACTGCCAGTTCCGCACGCTCCGGGGAGTGCGCGCCGGGTTCTTCGACACGACGCCCACGGACGTGGCGCTCAACGCGCCCGTCTACAAGGTCCGGGTGTACCCGCCCGACACCCCGCTGCCGCCGAACGGGATGCCGCTCTTCCATCTCCGCTACCGGAATGACGATGGCGGAGCGCTCTACGGCAAAGACTCCCACCTGGTGTTCACGGCGCCCGCGGACGGCGAGTACGTGGTCCGGCTCGCGGACGTGCGCGGCCGCCGCGAGGAGCGCTCGCCCTACCGGCTGACCGTGCGGGGCCTGGAACCCGACTTCCGCCTCTCGCTCGCCGCGGGGCACCCGAACGTCCCGGCGGGCGCCGCCATCCCCATCGAGGTCAGCGTCGATCGCCTGGACGATTTCGACGGCCCCATTCAGGTCCGGCTGGAGGGGCTGCCGAAGGGCTTCTACGCCACGGACACCACGATCGAGGCGGGCGAGACGTCGGCCACCCTCCTGCTTACCGCCGCGCCCGGCGCGCGGACCTGCACCGCGGCGCTGAACCTCGTCGGCCGCGCGCGGGTGGATGGCCGGGAGCTGGTCCGAAGCACCTCTCCGGCCGCGGGCGAATCGACCCTGACCGTGCTTCCCCCACCGGACCTCTCCGTCCGAACGGCCCTCCCCACCGTCACGCTGGCGGCCGGGGGGGATGCCTCTCTCGACGCCTCGATCACCCGTCAGAACGGATTCGTCGGACGGGTTCCGGTGGACCTGAAGAACCTTCCCTTCGGCGTGAAGGTGGACAACGTGGGCCTGAACGGCGTGCTGATCACGGAGACGGAGACGTCGCGCCGCATCTTCCTCCACTGTGAGCCGTGGGTCCAGCCGGGCCAGCGGCTCGTCTACTGCACCGCGCGCACCGAGACCGCCTCGTCCGAACCGACAGAGGTGGCCACGCCGTTCGTGCTGGAAATAAAGGGCAGGTAGGGCGAGGGAGCGGCTCCCTTGCCTGCTAACCCCATCCCTTCCTGTTTATTCCGGGGCGAGCGGCCGCCAGGTGGCGCCCCACCTTCTCGAGAGGAAACTACATGCTCACTCGACGCGAATTCGGCGCCGGACTGCTGCTGCTCACCCTCGCGGGCGGAGCATCCGGGGCGGAGGCGCCCATCCGCGTGCTGCTGGTCCTCGCCGGCGGCGGCCCGCACGACGTGGAGAAGAACCCGCCGCTGCTGGAAGCGGCGCTGAAGGCGGACGGCGGGTTCCAGGTGACGCGCCTCGCTCCGCCCGAAGGGCGGCAGGCGGACGGCGCGCACCTGGCGAAGCTCGCCGAGATCAAGCCGGGCGATTATGACGTGCTGGCTTTCTACACCGTCGGCCAGAACCTCACCCCGGAGGCGGAGAGCGCCCTGAAGCGGTTCGTCGAGGCGGGAGGCGGCCTGGTGGCGATGCACGGCGCCACCGCCAGCTTCGGCAACTCGAACGGCTGGATGCGGATGGTCGGGGGGCGTTTTGCCGGCCACGCGCCGGGCGTCTATCCGCTTACCCTGGTGGCCTCCGATCCGGAGCACCCGATCATGAAGGGGCTCGGGGAGATCCGGATCACGGACGAGGAATACACCTTCCGGTTCCCGGAGGGGGTGGAGCGCCACGTGATCGCCCGCTTCAAGGAGCGCCCCGCCAACACGGCCGAGAAGAACGGCAACATGGACGCCGTCTGGACCATCAACGAGGGGAAGGGCCGCGTGGTCTACGCCTGCCCCGGGCATGGAGCGGAGACGTGGAGCAATCCCGCCTTTCAGAAGCTCATCGCCCAGAGTATCTGCTGGGCCGCCGGAAAGCCGCGCGAGGTCCGGGTCTCCTGATGAGCCGGCGCGGGAGGCGCGGCGGGAGGCGGGAGTCGCGCGGAGCGAGCCTGGACCTTCCGCCCCGCCACCGCCGCGGACGGCCACCGCGCGGCCTGCGGAGCGCGATGACCTCCGTTCGCCCGCCGGCGGCCCGGGCCCGTGACGTGGCGCCGGCGGGCGCTACGGCGTGTTTCCGGCCGGCGCGTTCGCCGCGGGTCCGCCGGCACTCCCTCCTCCCGCCGTTTCCCCGTCTCCGGACAGGAGTGGCTGGCCCTGCAACGTGATGGAGCGGAGCGCCGTCTCGTTCAGCTTCACCACCGGGGCCGGCAGGGGAGCGTAGGAGAGAGCGGCGGCCGCGGACTGGCCGTCGTGGAGGCACCAGCGCAGCAGCTCGACGAGCGTCCTCCCCTTCTCCCGGTCCGGCTGCTCCCGGTAGACCAGGAGGTAGGTCAGCCCGGCGATCGGGTAGGCCCCGGCGCTCTTCGCATTCACGATCGGCGCGCGGAGGTCCTTCTCCAGCGCCGCGGCCGCGGCTTCCACGGCCGCCGTGGTGGAGGGAACGTCCGGCGTAACGAAGCTTCCGGAGGCGTTCTTCACCTGCGCGAACCGGAGGCCGTTCTGGAGGGCGTACGCCAGCTCCACGTAGCCGAAGCCTCCGGGGCTCTGCTTGATCTGGCTCGTAACGCCCTCACTCCCCTTGCCGCCGATGCCGACGGGCCAGTTCACCGACTTCCCCGCGCCGACTTTGCTCTTCCACTGCGGGCTTACCGCCGAGAGGTAGGTCGTGAAGATATTGGAGGTGCCGCTTCCGTCCGAGCGGTGCGCGACCATGATCGGGGTGCCGGGGAGGTTTGCGCCCGGGTTCGCGCCGGCGATGGCCGGATCGTTCCACTTCGTGATGGTGCCGAGATAGATGCCGGCCACCGCTTCCGGGGTGAGCTTGAGCTGAGCGGGACCGTTCGGAAGGTTGTAGGCCAGCACCACCGCCCCGGCCACGGTGGGGAGGTGGAGCACCGGCGCCGGCATCTCCTTCATCTCGGCATCCGAGAGCGGTGCGTCGGAAGCGCCGAAGTCCACCGTCCGGTTCTTCAACTGCTGGATGCCGCCGCCGCTGCCGATCGACTGGTAGTTGATCGTCACCGCGGGATTCTTCTGGTGATAGTCGGCAAACCACTTGCTGTAGAGCGGATAGGGGAAGGTGGCTCCCGCACCGGTGAGCCCCGCGCCGGCCGCGGCGGTGGGGGCGTTCGCCGCGGCGGGGGTATTCGCGGCGCTGGGTGACCACTCGCCGCCGCAGCCGGAGAGGAGGGCCGCCGTTCCGCAGAGAAACAGCCCGCGGACGATCCACTCCACTTTTCGCGTGCGCATGCGCTCCTCCAGTCGGAACATCCGGCAGACGACTGCCGTGCCGCGGCTTCCGCCCACCGGGAGCCGGGCCGTGATCGGCCAGCGATTGACTGCCCGTATCTCCCTCCGGCGAAACGGAAAAGAAGGCGGGGCCGGGGCGGGGCGTGTGGTCGCGCGGCACGCCGGGATGGTATGAAGGCGTGTAGCCGCCCGGGAGCGTATCACGGACCGCCAGCACCGCATTCCATTCATCGATGACTGACTATTACGCCGAAGTCGCCCGAGTGGTGGGCGATACCTTTGCCCTCTGGAACGTGAAGCGCGTCGGCTTCTCCTGGCGCAAGTACTACCTGGACCACACCCTGCAGGTGCAGAACCTGGCGCTCCGCATGGCGCGGGAGCTGGATGCCGACCCGGAGCAGCTCCGCTTCGCCGCGATGCTCCACGACATCAGCAAGCGGTACGACGGGGCGATCCGGAAGGACGCCGGCGGAAAGAGCATCGTCGATGGCGAGGGCTTCTGGCTGAACGAGAGCATTTCGCCGGACCGCGCCAACTGGGTGACGGAGCTGTATACGCGGCTGGAGCTTCACGGGCAGATCCACCACCTCTCCGGCGCCACCCTCACGGAGCACGTGCTGCGGGAGCTCGGCGCCGCGGAAAACTTCATCCGGCCCGTGGCCAAGATCGTGCGGGGACACCTGAAGGGCAAGGTCCCGCCGGAGGTGCATGACGAGCGGTACCGGGAGGTCGAGGTCCGGATCCTGTACGACGCGGACACGATCGATCCGAACGTCGGGCTGACGGCGTTTTACCGGAACATCCAGATCAATGCCGGCTCCGCGCTCCAGCGGGGGGAGCCCGTGGACCTGCGCGCCTACGTGGAGAAGCTCCCGCGCTGGGTGGAGATGAAGGAGAGCTTCCGGGAGCAGATGCTGACGGAGCGGGGCCGGGAGCTGTGCGACGAGCGGCAGGCCCGCAGCCGCACCCTGGCGCGCGACCTGGAGGACGAGTTGGCCGACGAGGCGGTCAACCGGAAATACGGCCTGCTCGGGGTGCTGGAGTATCTCTTCACGGACGCGGAGGACCCCAGCCTGCGGGAGCACGCGGCGGGGCTCCAGCAGGATTGGCTGCCGGGGCGCGCCACCCTGCTGGCCGCCGAGAGCGAGCTGGACCGGGAGGCCGCCGCCCGGGCGCTGGAGCGGAGCCGGGCGCTGGTGGCGCAGCTCCACGCGGAGATCGCCGGCACCCTGTGAGCGGAAGCGACGGGAGCCCGGCCGGCTACGGGCTTGCGAGGAGCTGCCTCACCAGGTTATCGATCTTCGTTCCCTCATATCCGGGCGTGAGATAGCGCAGGACGCCGTGCTGATCGATCACCCCGTTGAAGGGATGCGCCCAGATGCCCCACGAGCGCTCTCCGGTGTTCTGCGGCGTGTCCATGAGCACCGGGAACGTGAAGTGGTGCTGGACCGCGAACTTCCGCGCCAGCGTGACGGGACTCGTGCCGACGGACATCATCACGCCCACGACCGCCACGTTCTTCTTCCGGTACTTGCCCCACCTGCGCTGCAGATACGGCGCTTCCGCCTTGCAGAACTCGCAGGTGGGATCCAGGAAGGCGAGGACGATCACCTTCCCGGCGTACGGCGCGAGCGACGCCGCCTGACCGGACTTCAAGTCCAGCACCTGCAGTGGTGGGGCCGGCTGCCCGAGGGGCGGGGTGTCCGCGCGGGCCGCGGCGCCGAGGAGCAGTACCAGGAGGAGCACCGGGCCGGCGGTCTGCCGGAGGGACTTGAGGAAGCCTGACAACATCGGAAATTCCTTTCAGGCGGTGGATGGACGAGGGGTCGAGCCCATGGTTCCACGCGTCCGCGGCCGTTCCTCCCGGAGGCGGGCGCCCCGCCCCGGCTGCCGCATCCCTACTGGATTACGAGCACCGCGTGGACGTGGATCGGGGGGATGAAGACGGTGAGCGTGCCCTCGTTCCAGCTCCATTCCGGCTCGAGCTCCCGGGGCTGGAGGAAGAGGGACTGCGGTTTTTCGGGCAGCGCGAGCGTGACGCTGAATGGCTCCGTCACCGGGACGCGCTCCACGAAGGCGTGGTTCTGCGCCAGGCTCTCTCCGGGCGCGTGGTTGACCAGGTGGAGCAGCGTCCGCCCGGTGCCGACGCGCAGGGTCATCTCAACCGTGGCGGGGGCGGTGGTGAGGAGCGGAGAGCGGGGCAGGGCGTGCGCGAGTACGTCCGCGATGAACTCCCGGAGGCCGGGGTACTGGCACCGGTGGTAGGCGGTGAAGAGATCCGCCGCCAGGTAGTACGCCTGCCCTTCCCCGTAGAGATGACGCGTCACCGCCGGATACTCCAGCTCCTGCCGCCGGGTCTCGTGGCCCGTGCGGAGCTGCGGGACGACCGTCTCGGCGCCCAGCGTGGAGACGGAGTAGACGGGCGCGCCGATCTCCAGCGGGAGCTCCCGGTGCAGGAAGAAGCCGTGCGGCTCGACCGTCCCGGTCCACTGCACCCCGAGCACCTCTTCCAGCGCGAAGGTCGGGAGATCTTCGATGATCCGGGGTCCGACCCGGCCCGAGGCGATCAGCCGCCCGCCCCGACGCACCCACTCCGCCAGCGGCTCGTCGAGCTCCGGCGGGATCGCGATCTGCTCCGGCAGGATCACCACCGAATAGCGGTCCAGGTCTCGCAGCAGCGTCGTTTCGGAGACGATGTCGTGCGGGTGGTGCAGCTCCTGCAGGGCCTGGTGGGCGCCGCGGAGGCGGTCCAGGGAGGGCCCGGGATCGTAGAGACCATTGCCCGCCAACTGGTGGGTGGCGGAGGCATGGAGGACGGCGACGTACGCGGCGGACTCCGTCTCCTTGAGCCAGGGCGCCCGCTCCCGGGTAAAGCGCGCCGCCTCGGCAACGACGGCATGCTGGCTCGCCGGCAGCGCGTCATCCTGCTCCGGGTAGGCCCAGACCGTCCAGCGGCCCCCGTTCGCCAGGATCACTGCGCCTTCCTGAATCAGGTGCACCGGGCTCTTCAGGTAGGAGGGGAGCGCCGGCTGCCGGGAGGACGACCAGGGCCGCGCGCTGGCCTTCACCGGCGTCCCGAGGTCGAACGGGATTCCCTGGCGGTCAAAGAAGCGCGCCTCCATGCCGGCCTGGCGCAGCGAGAATGCGGGGGAAAGGTCGCGGGTGAGGCGGTCGACCCCGGCCGGCGGGATCTCGACCTGGTGGGTGGAGTATGCTCCGCTGCTGCCGTAGACCAGCCCGGTGTCCCGGTCGTGTAGATAGTGCGCCACTCGGCCCACGTACTTCTGGAACGATTCGCGGTGGAACCGGAGCCACTCCTCCCACAGGTGCTCGCCCCGCTCGTACGGGGCGGAGCGCTCGTACAGCATCTGGAACTCTGTCTCGCAGGAGGAGCAGTAGCACGGGCTGACCGTCCAGTTGTCCGCGTCGATCCAGATCCCGTCCGGGTTGTACCGCTCGATCAGCTCCTCCAGCTGCGGGAGCATCAGCTCGTCCACGTAGCCGGAGTTGGGGCAGAGGGCGCCGTTCGGGTACGGCTGGAAGTTGCCGGCCAGCCGCTGCCAACCCGGGCGCCAGTTGACCGCGTGGCGGTCGATGAGGCCGCTGTAGCCGAGCACCAGCCGGATTCCCAGCTCTCGGGTCACGGAGCGGTAGGTGCTCAGCACGTCCGGTCCGGGCTCGTCCCCGTAGTACGGCAGCGCGTTCCCGAACCGCGTGTCATACGGCACGTACCCCGCGTGCCCCTTGGCCGGGTAATGGACCGCATCGGGCCGCACCTCCAGCAGGCGTGTCCGGAGCTGATCCGGGTCCAGGCCGGAGCCCGCAGGAGGGTCGTTGGCGGGGAGGAACGGACGCTCGTAGTGGAGGAGGAAGAGAGACTCCGGGTACCAGGTCGACATGGGTCAATCGCCTCGAAGCGCGGGAAGGGGTGAATGACGGATGGACGGAAAGGCGGATGGGCGCAAGGGTGAACGGGCTGCTTCACGGTCGCTGCGGGGCGCAGCCCTACACACTATAGCACCGACCCTCCGGCGGGCGGGTCAGCGGTCGTTCCGGAACACGCGGACCCGAAGGGACTGAAAAGTTCACCGCGGAGACACAGAGGCACGGAGAGGAGACGGCGAGTGATCGATGGCGGTGCGTCTACCGGTAACCTACGGAATGGATCTGCTGGGCCTCTTTTCACCGGAGCCACGTAGGCACCCCGCTGATGGGCGCCTCCAGCTCACGGCTCTTCCACCGGCACCGGGCCGAACCGGGCCCAGCGCGGGTTGGGGTGCACGGTGGGGATCCGCGCATCGAATGTCAGGACCGTCGCTCCAGGCTCCTGCCCAGCCAGCGACCAGAGCAGGGCATCCGCGAAGCCGACCCGCCTGGAGGGCTGGCAGAGGTCGAGGGCCGCGGTCACGCGCGGCGTATCGAGGCCCTGTACCTCGATGTTGTCCTGGGCGACGAATGCCTGGAGCGCCGCCACGATCTGTGCCCGCTCCACCGTGTAGACTTTCTCCAGGACCACCGCCGCCTCCACCAGCACGTGCGGGGTCACCGTGAACAGCTCGGTTCCCCGCAGCCGTGCCCGCGCTTGCGGACTCTGGACGGCGTGGTCATCCAGCAGGTAGCGGAGGATGACATTCGTATCGAGAAACGTCACGGCGCCGCGCCTTCCGCGTGGCGCTCCCGGACGTACTCTCCCCAGGCCTCGTCCTCCGCGGCTTCCCGGCCTTCCGGGGTCGCCAGCCGGGCTCGCGCGTCCGGGGGCAGCCGCCGCGCCGCACCAGCGAGAATCCCGAACGCCGAACCCGGCGCCTGAGGTCGGAAGAAGGTGAGCACGACCTGCTCCCCCACGAGCTCCTGAACGATCCGGACCCCCGGCTCCAGGCCCAGCCGGTCCCGAATCTCCTTCTCGATCACGACGGTTCCCTTCGGTCCCAGCTTGTGCATCGGTTAAACCTCTGAAAATAGTTTAACCGTGCCTGTCTGGTCTGTCGACGGAAGAAAGGATCCCGCGGCTTCTCCGAGGACGGCATCTCGCCGCTTCGGAGGGCGGCGCATCTGCCGCCACTCCGCCGGATCGCCGGGATTCTTCACCACGGAGCCACGGAGCCACGGAGCCGTGGAGAGGAGGGAGGCGAGCGCCGGGAGGATTATGGCGTCCCCGGGGTGTCCCGGTCATTCTTGAACGTGAGGCAGTAGTGGTGGTGCACGTTGGTGACGAACTCCGCCGGCCAGCCCCAGCAGCCGAGCGGCTTGTTGTCCTGCACCCAGATCTGCTCCCCCTTGAAGGTGAAACCGGCGGCAAGGAGGCGGGTGAGGTCCCAGGCCAGCGGCTTCACCTCGCCGCCCGGCACCCGCACGTTCTGGACGACCACGGTGAGGTACCGCTTCGGGGCGAGCACGCCGCGCAGCGCGAGCAGGATGTCCGCCAGCTCCCGCAGGAAGGCCTCGTACTCCTCGAGGTTGCCCAGATCGGCCGGCAGCTCGCTGTATTCCGTCCGTAGGCCGGCCTCCAGCCGCTTCCGGTGGGTGCTGGAGACGTTTCCCCGCCCCTTTCGGAGCATGTTCCAGTAAGGAGGGGAGGTGAAGACGTACTCCACGCTCCGGATACCGGCCTCCGGCAGCAGGGCGGAGGCGCGGCGGGCGTCGCCCAGCAGCACGCGGCTTCCCGCGCCGAGATCCGCCCGGCGCGCCGCCAGCGCGTGGAACTCCGGCGAGAGCTCCACCCCCACCCCGCGGCGCTCCAGCTCCGCGGCCGCGGCGAGCGTGCTCCCGGTGCCGGCGAACGGATCCAGCACGCTCTCCCCCGGCGCCGTGAAGAACCGGATGAACTCCCGCGCGACGCCTTCCGGAAACTTCGCCGGGTGGCAGAGCTGGTCCCGCTTCCGGGGCGGTGGGTTGTAGAGAAACCAGCTCCGCGTGAACCGCATCCACGCGCGCACGTCCAGCCCGTTCAACGCACTCCGGGCGGAGCGGCGCGATTCCGGCGGGCGGCTCATCGCCGCGCCCCCGCCGCCGTCATGATTCCCGTTGCCGTCCATCCGACACCTGCCACACTCCCGCCGGGTTCCGGCGGCGTTCCCGGCACCACTCCGAGGGTCCGAACCGGCACCCGCTTCCCGGGGGTGCAATCCGTGAGGGTTCGCGATACGATACGAAAGCACGGGCGAGGTTCCCTGCCCAACCCATCGCTCATTGTTAGCTGGCAGCCGCCGGAAACATAGATTTAACAATCGCGTTACGGAGCCGAAACATCCCCGACGCACAATTTTCCGGTCCTGCCAGGCGGCACCCAGGCTTGCCCCGGCCCCATCAGCAAGCCGCCAGCGCTCTCGAAGGAGGAACACGAGTGACCAAAACACCTGCCGATGTCCTGAAGCTCATCAAGGACCAGGGCATTCGAATTGTTGACGTCCGGTTCATCGACCTGCCCGGCGTGTGGCAGCACTTCTCGATGCCGGTGGAGCACTTCACGGAAGACTCTTTCGAAGAGGGTCTGGGCTTCGACGGCTCCAGCATCCGGGGCTTCCAGCAGATCCAGGAATCGGACATGCTCCTCTTCCCGGATCCCGCCACCGCCTTCGTCGATCCCTTCACGCAGCATCCGACGCTGGACATCATCTGCGACGTGCGGGACCCGCTGACGCACGAGACCTATAGCCGCGACCCGCGCAACATCTGCAAGAAGGCGGAGGCGTACCTCCAGCAGACCGGCATCGCGGACACCTGCTTCTTCGGCCCCGAGGCGGAGTTCTACATCTTCGACGACGCCCGCTTCGACCAGACGAGCCACAGCGGCTACTACTTCCTGGACAGCATCGAGGGCGCCTGGAACACGGGCCGCGAGGAGCCGGGCGGCAACCTCGGCTACAAGATCCGGTACAAGGAAGGCTACTTCCCCTGCCCGCCGATGGACCACTACCAGGATCTCCGCTCCGAGATGGTCCTGACGATGCAGCAGATGGGGATGAACATCGAGCTGCACCACCACGAAGTGGGCACGGCCGGCCAGTGCGAGATCGACCTCCGGTTCGACACGATGCTGACGATGGCCGACACCTTGATGAAGTACAAGTACGCCATCAAGAACGTCGCGCGGCGGAACGGCAAGGCGGTGACCTTCATGCCGAAGCCGATCTTCCAGGACAACGGCTCCGGCATGCACTGCCACCAGAGCCTCTGGAAGGGCGGCAAGCCGCTGTTCTTCGACGAGGGCGGCTACGCAGGCCTGAGCGAGATGGCCATCTACTACATCGGCGGCCTGCTGAAGCACGCCCCGGCGCTGCTGGCCTTCAC
>CAYQDT010000006.1:16060-16248 GCA_964416225.1 uncultured bacterium | reverse complement strand
GCTCCATCCCGGTGCGTCGCACCGCGGCTCGCTCTTCCGGAGCGCTCCTCCGCGGCCTCTCGCAAGCCGACCTCTTCCAGGCGTGATTCCGCCAACCCGGTCTCGGCGGCCGATCCTTCCCCGCGGAACTGCCGGGCGTTCCGGGAGCCCGGCCCCGCAAGGGAGCCCGCGTCCTCCGCGGTCCCAGC
>CAYQDT010000006.1:1242-16050 GCA_964416225.1 uncultured bacterium | reverse complement strand
CCGGAGCGGAACGCAGTAAACTCTCCACTTCGGCGCGAGAATCCGGCGGAGGGATGCGCCGCGATCCGCTTCAACCTGAAGCCTGGTGCGCGCCGCCGGCCCGCGCCGCTCCAGGAACTCACGATAGGTACACCGATGCACCGCTCGTTCTACATCGCATCCTCTCTCCTCGCGACCGGCCTGATCGCAGCAGCCTTCGCGGACGGAAACGGGGACAACGTCCCGGAAAAGGTCCGCCCCGTCCCACAGCCCGGCATCACCGTGCCGGAGGCGGACCGCGCCGACCTCGAAAAGGGCCTCTCCGATCTCGGACAGACCATCAACGATCTGAAGAAGGACCCCAAGGCCGCGGCCTTCCTTCCGGACGTCCAGATCTACCACAACGCCGCCCGCTACGCGCTCCAGTTCGATGAGTTTTTCGCGCCGGGCGAGATTCAGACCGCGAAGCGCCTTCTTCAGGAAGGGCAGGCCCGTGCGGAGCAACTCCGCGAGGGTAAGACCCCGTGGCTGACGGAGCCGGGCCCGAAAGCCCTGGGCTATGTTTCGGAGGTCGACGGCTCGGTGCAGCCGTACGGGCTGTATATCCCGCAGTCCTATACTCCCACCAGCGCGCACCGCTTCCGCCTCGACACCTGGTTCCACGGCCGGGGCGAGACCCTCAACGAGGTCAATTTCGTCAACAGCGTGGAGCGGGGTGGGGGACCGTTCGTGCGGCCGGACACCTTCACTGTGCAGCCGTATGGGCGGTACAACACCGCGAATAAGCTGGCCGGGGAAACCGACCTGCTGGAGGCAATCGCGGATATCAAGCGGCGATTCAAGATCGATAACAACCGCATCATCGTACGCGGGTTCTCAATGGGCGGCGCGGCCACGTGGCACTTCGCCGCGCACTACGCGAGCGACTGGGCCGCCGCGGCCCCCGGCGCCGGTTTCAGCGAGACGCCCGACTTCCTGCGGGTCTACCAGAGCGAGACGCTCAAGCCGACCTGGTGGGAGGTCAAGCTGTGGCAGATGTACGACTGCCCGGAATACGCCCCCAACTTCGCCAACCTGCCGCTCGTAGCCTACAGCGGTGAGATCGACAGCCAGAAGCAGGCGGCGGACGTGATGTCGCGGGCGCTGGCTGCGGAAAACATCCCGATGGTCCATATCATCGGGCCGAAGACCGCTCATGCCTACCACCCGTCCTCGGTGCCGCTCATCAATGCGCGGATCGACAGCATCGCCGAGCACGGCCGAAACCCGGTGCCCCGCCGGGTGCGCCTCGCTACTCCGACCCTGCGGTACAACCGCCAGTTCTGGGTAACCGTCGACGCTCTCGGCCGCCATTGGGAGCCCGCGCGGGTCGATGCGGAGATCAAGGACGACCACACGGTCCAGGTATCCACGAAGAACGTGTCGGCGCTCACCTTCGCCATGGCCTCCGGCTACTGTCCGCTTGCGGAAGGGGTGAACCCCACCGTGGAGATCGACGGCGCGAGCGTGCGCGTGTCCCCGGTCCTCTCCGATCGCTCCTGGACGGTGCACCTCCACAAGGCGGGCGCGACCTGGGAGCAGGGGGAGCTGCCGGAGGAGGGGCTGCGCAAGCGGCACAACTTGCAGGGACCGATCGACGACGCGTTCATGCAGAGCTTCATGATCGTGCGCCCCACCGGCACCGCGCAAAACCCGGGCGTCACGAAGTGGGTGGACAGCGAGCTCCAACACGCGATTTCGGAATGGCGGCGGCAGATGCGCGGCGACGCTCGCGTCAAGAATGACTCCGACGTCACCGACGCCGACATCGCGCAGCACAACCTGGCGCTCTGGGGCGACCCGGGCAGCAATGCGATCCTGGCGAAGATTGCGGACCGGCTGCCGATCAAGTGGACGGCCGACTCCGTGACCGTGGGAGCCCAGCGGTACCCGGCCAGCACCCATGTGCCGGTCTTCATCTTCCCGAACCCGCTGAACCCGCGCAAGTACGTGGTGATCAACAGCAGCTTCACCTACCGCGAGTATGATTATCTGAACAACGCCCGCGAGGTTCCGAAGCTTCCGGACTGGGCAGTGGTGGACACGACCACTCCGCCGAGCAGCCGGTATCCGGGCAAGGTGGTCGACGCCAGCTTCTTTGACGACCGCTGGCAATTGACGGACACCCGGCCCCAGTAGGCCCGCTCCGACGGCGGCGGCACGCCTCGCCCCCGGTCAGCACTGGTGCTGACTGGGGGCATTTCCGTTTCGGGACTCTTCCGGATTTCCGGACCTCTTCCCGATTTCCGGTCCGAAGCCGGGGCTGCGGACTGCCTGTCTCACGGCGCCGGCGGCCACTGGCGCTCATTTGACAGGCATGATATGATACAGCAAACATCCGTTTGCATATGGTATCTGGAGACTGGAGCGGGAACAATGAGTACTGGAATGGTGATCAGGGTGCACGAAGCGGAGACGGTCGGCACCGACACGGTACGGGTGACGACTGGAGCGGATGCGCGAGCGCAGTACGATCAGCTCCTGGCGCTTGTCCTGCGGATGGGCGCCTGGTTGACGGGCCCAAAGGCGCAGATGCTGCCTCGAGCCGCATGGGAGGAGCAGTTCTCCCGCTACCAGGAGCATCTGGAGCGGCTGCGGCAACTGGGCGATCGCCTTCGCCCGATCTCCCTTCGGGAGCGCCGCGAGCCGATGGCGGGGGACGCGCTGGTGAGCGAGGTACTGGAGCTTTTCGCAGCGTAAGCAGCGCTGCCACTGCGTGGAAGGCCCTGCCCGCGCGGCAGGGCTTTTTAGTACCTGCCCGCCGCGCCGCCGTTTGCGCCTATAACTCTCTGGAGGTGCGGCATGCCGGTGCGGACCCTGCTCACGGAGCGATGGAGAATCGCCCACCCGATCATCCAGGCACCGATGGCGGGCGGTCCCGCCACGCCGGTGCTGGCGGCGGCCGTTTCGGAGAGCGGCGGCCTCGGGTTCCTTGGGGCGGCCTACTTGTCTCCGGAGCAGATCGACCAGGAGGCTGCCGCGGTGCGGAGCCGGACCTCGCGGCCGTTCGGCATTAACCTGTTTGCGCCGCTCCCGCCGCCGGATTTTCCCGATCCCGGGACGGCCATCCACGCCCTCGCGCCCTTCCATGCGGAGCTCGGTCTAGCTCCGCCCGTCTCCCCTTCCGTATCCGCCGCACCGACGGATCTTTTCGAGTTGCGGCTGGCCGCGGCGCTGGAGAGCGGCGCCTCCGTCCTCAGTTTCACCTTCGGGCTGCTGCCGGACTCCGCCATCCGGGCGATCCGAGATCGTGGGCTGTTCCTGATGGGAACGGCAACCACCGTCGACGAAGCGATCGCTCTGGAAGCCGCCGGTGTGGACGCGGTGGTGGCGCAGGGCAGCGAGGCGGGAGCCCACCGCGGCACCTTTGCCGGTCCGTTCGAGGACGCGCTGATCGGGACGATGGCGCTCGTGCCGCAGGTCGTGGACGCCGTGAGCGTGCCCGTGGTCGCCTCCGGCGGGATCATGGATGGGCGCGGCATCGCTGCGGCGCTCGCCCTGGGAGCCGGCGGCGTCCAGATGGGGACCGCGTTTCTCACCTGCCGCGAAGCGGGCACTTCGGCAGCCTACCGCGAGGCGCTTCTCGCGGCGCGAGAGGACGAAACGCGCGTAACGCGGGCCTTTTCCGGCCGGCCTGCCCGTGGGATCGTCAACCGCCTGATGGAGGCGATCGAGGCGACCGCGGACGCGGGCGGCATCCTCCCGTTTCCGTTGCAAAACGCCCTGACCCGGCCACTCCGTATCGCCGCCGACCGGCTGGGGCGCGCGGAATGCCTGTCACTCTGGGCGGGCCAGGGCGTCCGGATGGGACGCAGCCTTCCGGCCGGGGAGCTGGTGCGGGAGCTCGTCGAGGAAACGGACCGGGCCATCCGCCGGCTCAGTACCGGATGAAGGAACCGTTTCGTCCCTCGCCACGCAAGCCCAATAGAGGATTCGGGGGGTGTCGGAGATCAATTCCCACCCGTAGTACCCGTCAACAATCCGAGGTAGGGAATGCGAGCACTGGCGATACTTCTCCTTTCGTCCACGCTGCTGGCCGCCGCGGCCGGCAAGGTGGTTCGGGCCGCGGGAGAGGCCGATGAGCGAGTCGGACCGGTCCGAACCAATCAGCAGGGGATCCATTTCAAAGCTCCCGCAACCAAGAAGGAGTGGGAAGCACGCAAGGCGGAGGTCCGGCAGCGAGTCCTGACCGCCTGCGGTCTTCAGCCGATGCCGCAGAAAACCGCGCTCAACCCGCAGGTCTACGGCCGCCTGGAGCGGGACGGCTATACCGTCGAGAAGGTGGTCCTCGAGACGATGCCCGGCTTCTACCTGACCGGCAACCTGTATCGTCCGGCCGGCAAGCAGGGTCCCTTCCCCGGCATCCTGAACCCGCACGGCCACTGGGAGACCGGTCGCTTCAATGAGGCAATCCAGGCGCGCTGCGTGGGGCAGGCGCGGATGGGGGCGGTCGCCTTCTCCTACGACATGGTCGGCTACGGGGACCTCAAGGAGTTCGGCCACACCTTCAAGGACGACGAGCTCACCTCGCTCGGCATCAGCCTGAACGGACTGCAGCTCTGGAACAGCATTCGGGCGCTGGACTGGCTCGCTTCGCTGCCGGACGTGGATACCTCGCGGCTCGCCTGCACCGGCGAGAGCGGTGGCGGGACGCAGACCTTCGAGCTCTGCGCGGTCGACGACCGTATCGCCGTCGCGGCGCCCGTCTGCATGGTTTCGGACTGGTTCCAGGGCGGCTGTGAGTGCGAGAACGCACCAAATCTGCGGGTGGGGACGGACAACATGGAGATCGCCGCCTGCTTCGCGCCGAAGCCGCAGATCCTGATCGGCGCCACGGGCGATTGGACCAGCAAGCTCATGGAGAAGGTCGCCCCGCCCATCCGGGACGTGTACAAGCTGTACGGTCAGGAAGGCAACTTCGCCGCGGTGATCCATACCGCCCCGCACAACTACAACCGGAAGAGTCGCGAGTCGGTGTACACCTTCCTCCGCCAGACCCTCTGGGGTGAGAAGGTGACCGATACCGTCGTCGAAGCCCCCTTCACGCCGGAGAAGGAAGCCACCCTCTCCGTCTGGGATGCGGAGCACCATCGGCCGGAGAAAGCGCTGGATCCCGAGCGGATGAAGAGCTTCCTTCGAGGCCAGGTCGAAAGCCAGGTCGCGGCATACAAGCCCACCAGCAGCCGTCAGTGGCGGGAAGCGCGCGCGACCCTGCGCGCGGGCTGGAATACCCTGCTGGGGTGCAGCCTGCCGAAGCCGGCGGCCGTGACCGCGCAGTCCGGGGATACCGGGACGAATGAACAGTTCGACTACCGCATCGAGCATCTCTCCCTCGCCCGCACCGGACAGCCCGGCCGGATCCCGGCGGTCCTCCTCGTGCGCGGGCCGAAGCCGGTGAAGCGCCTCCGCGAGCTCTCCGTGGTGATCCATCCGCGCGGCGCCGCCGGACTGATGAATGCGGACGGGACCCCCGGTCTGCTGCTGGCCGGACTCCTTCGCAAGCGCGAGCCGGTCCTGATCCCGGACGTCTTCCTGGGCGGGAATGCGGATGCGGCTCGCCGTCAGGAGAGCACCTACTATTCCACCTATAACAAAACCCTCACCGCCGAGCGGGTCCAGGACATCCTGGACTCCGTCGCCTATGCCCGGACCCGGGCGGAGGCGGTGAACCTGGCCGGCGTGGAGCGTGCGGGAGTCTGGGTGCTGCTGGCGCGGCCGTTTGCGGGAGAGCTGCGGCGGACCGCCGCGGAGGCTGCCTGGGACTGGCCGGCGGCAACGGCTCCCAGCGACGAGATGTGGCTCCCGGGGGAGGGGCGCTACGGCGGCGTAAAGGCAGCCGCGGCCCTCTGCACCGGCAGTGAACCGCTGTTCCTGTACAACTTCGGAAACGGCTTCGACGTGACGTGGGCCCAGGCCGCGCAGAAGTACGCGCCGGGGGACGAGCTGAAGCTCTCCAATAAGCCGGTGACGCCGGACGCATTGGCCGCCTGGCTCGCGGAAGGGTAACCGAACATACGTGTCCGATTGCGCGCACCATCCCGGGATTCCCGCCTCCGGCCACTGCGGCCGCTGCGCCCGGGCGCTGTGCGCAAATTGCCTTGTTGACTTCCAGGGTCGAACGCTTTGCGCGGCCTGCAAGACGTTCGCCCTGGAGCAGCTTGAGCAGGAGGGCGGCGGGCGAGCTGCCCGTCTCTTCGCCTGCGCGCAGCTCTTCGACGGGACGATGGCCCTGCTGGCGCTGCTCTCCGCCGCCGGACAGCTGGCCTTCCGCACCTTCCTCTCGGCCGGGCTCTCCGCCGACAGCCCCCTGACCGACCCGTCTCCCCTGGAAACCGCCTGGACTCACCTCGCAATCGCAGTGGTGGTGCTGCTCCTGGGAGCGATCCCGATCGCGATGATCCGATTGAAGCATCCCGCGGCCTACTCGGCGCAGCTACTGACCCTGCTGGCAGGGCCGCTGCTCTCCTGCGTGTGGGCAGGCTGCCTGGGGGCGCTGTTCTGGGGGACTGCCCCGTTATTGCTGTGCTTTTGGGTACGCCCGGAGGTCCGTGCCTACTGGGCGGAGGAGACCAATGACTGATCCGGCGCCGGAGCATCGCTGCGCGAGCCACAGCGCCGTCGCCGCGGAGCCGGCATGCGCCCGGTGCGGCCGACCGTTCTGCGAGGCACGGCTGATCGGGTTCCCTGGCAGTGCTTCGGGTGCCGCGACGGGTGCGTCAGGTCGCTGCAGGGCGCGGGTGGACCTCCCTCGGCGCTGGGCGAGCTGCTGCTCATCACGGAGTCGTGCTGCTGCTGGCGCAGAGGCGCTGCCTTCCGCCGCCGCTCCTACCGCCGAGCCGCCGACGCTGCCTCCAGACGTGGCCGTTCATCGCACGCTTCGTCAGCGTCTTCGGAGGCTGTTCCATGAGCAGCCCCTGGGCACGGCTGATCCCGGCCGCCATATTGCTGGGGATTTTCTGAATTCGCCCGGACGTGGGGGCAGACTTCGGCGCGGGCGCGTGAGACGCCCGGGGAGGTGCCGCCGGCCGGGCGTCCCTGGCACCGGTGCCGCACCCCCCGACGACCGTGAGGGGCTGCAATGTCGATAGGGGAGTCGCAACCGGCTGCGGCGGCGGGGACCGGATCGGTGCGCTGCCGCCCGGAACTCGAGGGCGGGGGACCGGGGCCGCAGGCCTCGCTGCTGCTGCTGGCAATCGGGCACGCGGTCACCGACACGTACGGTACCAGCTTGCTCGCACCGCTGTTCCCGGAGATTGCGGGACGTCTGGGGCTGTCGCTGGCGCAGGTGGGCAGCCTCCCGGTCATGATGGGCCTCACCGCGTCCCTGGCGCAGCCGGCGCTTGGCTGGCTCTCGGACCGGCACCCGCGCTGGTGCTTCGTAGCCCTGGGTCCTCTGCTGGCCGCCGTCTGCATCGGGTTCGTGGGGCAGGTTCACACCTACGCTCAGCTCGCACTCCTGCTGCTCGCGGCGGGCCTCGGGGTTGGTATGTTTCACCCGCAGGGAGCGGCCCTCGCGCGGCGGGCGGGGCGGGGCTCCGGGCTCGCGATGAGTGCCTTCACGGTGGGCGGCAATATCGGCTTCGGGTTTGCCCCGCTGCTGGGAGCCTGCTACACGGCCTGGTTCGGCCTCGAGCGATTCTACCTCGCCGCCCTTCCGGCCGTCCTGTTCGCGGCGCGAATGCTCACCGTTTACGACGGCCCGCGCACCGGGGGCCGTGGTAAGTCGGCCCCGCACCCGCGCGGCGGCCGGCCGCAACTGGCCGCTCTTGCCGCGCTCACCGCGACGGTGGTGGTGCGCACCGGCGTGCAGATGGGGATGATCACGTTCCTGCCCTTCCTGGTGCGGGAGCGCTTCCCGTCTGGAGAGCAGGCGGCCATGAAGAGCATTGCCGTGAGCGTGTTCCTGCTCGCCAGCGCCCTCTCCGGTCCGCTCGGCGGCTATCTCTCCGACCGCTTTGGGCGCAAGCGGGTGATGGCGCTCTCGTTCGCTCTGGCGCCCTGGCCGCTGGCGCTGGCGTTCGGACAGTCCGGCCATGCGATGCTGGCCCTGCTGGCGCTCGGCTCCGCCCTTCTGATGCTGCCGCACCCCGGAAACGTGGTAATGGCGCAGGAATTTCTGCCGCGGGCCGCCGGGATCGGGGCAAGCATGATCACCGGGCTCGCCGCCGGGCTGGGGCAGTTGCTGGCGCTTCCCCTCGGCGCTTGCGCGGAGCGATTCGGCCTGTCGGCAACGCTCACCGCGCTCTGCTTCCTCCCGTTGATCGGGATCCTTCTGGTGATCCCAATTCCCGAACGGGCGGATCCGCCCCGGCCAACCGCTTCCTGAGCCGGTTCAAGTTCCCGACGTCCTCCCGCTTGCCCATGGACCGGCAGGAACGGAAGCAAAAAGCCCGAACTGCTATCCGGCGGTCAACCCGCTGCGGGAGGTGCCATGCAGGAGGCAGAAGATCAGGCGTTCCAGGACTTTCTCCACGACCTCCAGGCCGGAAAGCTCTCCTTCGCCGAGGCGAAGCGGCGCTATGTGGCGCTGGGGAAAGTGATCAACGACCGCTTTGCTCTCGAGATCACCGTCCTTTCGCTCGACGTCGTGCAGTCCCGCGAGGTCAAGGCATCCGGCACGGCGCTCCAGGCGCAGGCAACGTTCGATGCCTACCATCGCTGGGTCCTCGAGAAGCTGACCGTCTACGGCTGCCGCTCCTACAACTGGTCCGGCGACGGGCTCATCGCGCTTTTCCCGCGGCCGGAGCCGGCGGTGGCCGCGGCGCGGAGCTTGATCGACGGGCTTCCGGATTTCAATGCCGACCAGAAGCTCGTCGCGCGAGACATCCAGATCCGCGCGGGAATCCATACCGGGCCGGTGCTGCCCCATGACGAGGTGACGGGTGGGGAGTCGATTGCCCTCGGCAGGCTCGCGAGCGATACCCTCGACTGTGCCGCCCACCTGCAGAAGACCGCAGCTCCCAACCGGCTGGTGATCAGCCAGTTGACCTTCGACCGCCTGGCGGAAGGCACCAGCGGCTTCGCGCCCATGCCGAGCGCGCTGGCGGGCGAGCGGACCTGCTACGTCTATCCCCCCACCAGCAGCCCGCCGCCGGCTGCGTACCAGCACCCTCCGCAGTGGGCACACGCAGCGTCGGACGACGGTCCGTCTCCCACGCTCTACGCCATACCCCAACCGGGCGGGCTGCCCCACTGGTTGACGGTCACCGGCCTCACGTTGCTGGGAGTGGTGGTGGCGCTGACCGGCTTCTGGCTCCTGAGCCACCACGGAGCTTCCACGCGCAGTGCGGATGGAGCGCCGGCCGTCAGCCAGCCCGCGACGATGCAGCCGGTTCCCGTCGCCGGAGCCGCCGGGCCACCCGCCGCGGCCGCTCCGGTCGGCGGCGCGACGCCGACCGCCGGAAACGCGCCTGCGGCGAACGGTCCGGCCGCCGCCAGCGTGCCGGCCCCGGCAAATCGTGTTCCCGTGGCACTGGCTCCCCCCGCTCCGGACCGGCGTCCCTGGTTCTCCACGGACGCTAACAGTGGAGTGCCGACCCGGGTGGTTCCGTCGCCGCGCGACCTGCGGTGGATGATCAGCATCGGCGTCGAGCGCTACCGGGACCACGGATTGAGCGCCGAGGGCGCGGAGGCCAGCGCCCAGAGCGCGGTCATGAGCCTGCAGGCCAGCTACGGCATTCCCTCGGACCACATCCTCACCCTCGGCAACGAACAGGCGACCGGCGAGAATATCAAGCGCGCCTTCTCCTGGCTGCAGAGCAAGGCCGTGTCCGGCCGGGACACGGTAATCGTCTATCTCTCCGGGATCGGCACCGTGGAGCGAGACCGTCCGACCCTGCGCCACCCGGGCGGCTCCGGCTACGTTTTTGTGCCGTCCGACGCGGGACTGGCCGACCTTCCGGACACCGGCATCTACGGCGCCGATTTTGCCGCCTGGCTTGCAGCGACGCGCGCGCAGACCATTCTCCTGCTGGCGGACACGGCCAATGCCGGAGCGCTGGCGGCCGACCTCCCCCAGCAGACGGATCCCGGCCGCCAACTGGTGCTGCTTGCGGCCAGCGGCGCGGCGCAAAAGGGAGCGGTGGGTAAAAGCGGACAGCCGGACGTTTTCGCCGAGGTGCTGGCATCCGCGCTGCGAGGCGATGCCGACCGGAACCGGGACCAGCGGGTTTCCCTGGAAGAGCTCGCGGAGTACTTCCGATCGGAAATTCCCCGGAGGTCGAACGGCGCCCAGTCGCCGGAGATCCGCGCCGGTTTCGGCGGCTATCTGCCGGAGCTCTACCTGGCCGGCGGAGGCTAGGGGAGGCCACCGCGCGACGGATAGCGGCACTTGCAGAGCCGGCCATTGCTGCATGGCGGTGGTCCTCCGTGCCTGTAGAAACGGATCCAGGCCGCACGATCGAAGCGCGGGTTACGGCCAAGCGGAGGTGCCTCGCGTCGCCGCCCTCCGGTCCGCGGTGACGGTTTCCAATTCCGGGCCGTATCTGAGACGGTGCTGGGCGTCGTGATCCGGGGCAGGCCGGAGGTTCCCGCTCCGGCACATACCACGGTAGAATGACGGTGCGGCGGGAGGCCCGCCCGCGCGGTCCGGGAGTAGTGGAACGGATGAGATTAGCCACCCTGGGTGCAACGTGCGCGCTGTTCGGCTCGGTACTGGCAGCCGGCCTCTACTACCTGCCGGCAACCACGGGGGCGGCGGCACAGAGCGCGGACGAGAAGTATCCTTACCCGGGCGAGCAGTTCACGCGCTTCGTGAACGGGTCGTTCCAAAATGCCGGCTCCGGCAAGGCGGATGACTTCTACGCGTGGTTCGAGCGGGCCTACCAGTCGGGCGCCTTCCATTATCCGGCACAGCCGGACCTTTCGCTGCCGGAGCTCCTGGAGTGGAAACGCAAGCAGCTCCAAGCCGTAGCCGAAAGGGGTGATCGGGCAGAGCAGGAGCGGGAATGGGCCGCCTGGATCCACCGCATGGTGAAGAAGACGATCCCCCGGTTCAGCCTGGACCGGGGGTTCGAGTTCCGCTATGTGGTGCAGAACGGCGAGCGGCAGTGCTTCCTGCAGTCGGTGCTCATCTCCGGCCTGCTCCAGGCGACGGGCGCCGACGCCGGCGTGGCCATGGTCTACAAGAACATCCAGGGCCAGGAGTGCAACAATGGTCACGCGGTCTGCGTGTTGAAGCTCCCGGACGGCACCGACATCCTCGTGGATGCCTCCGAGCCGGAGCCTTTCCCGGAGCACCGCGGCCTGTTCCTCAGCTTGCCGGGGGCGGGCTACCGGTACCTGGACCCGGTCTATCAGCAGAACCATCCCGTCATCACTGCGTATCGCAGCGGGGACGGAATGCAGGTCGTCGAGCCGCGCCGGCTGCGGAACCTGGACGTCGGCTTCCTGACGTCGCAGTTTGACTACTACCGGGGCGAGAGAGCTCCCGGCGGCCTCCTCTCCGCGGAGATCACGCCGGCCGGCCTCGCCGCGGAGACGCGATTCCTGAAGCTCAGCCTTCAAGAGTGTCCGGACAACCCGCTTTCCGCCTTCACCCTCGGCCGGACGTTTCGCCGTCTCGGGCGGACGGCGGACGCGCGGGCCGAGTTCGACCACGCGCTGCGGCTGTACACCCGCTTCGGCTACCTGCCGGCCGGCCTGCGCACTGCCATGGCGGCAATGAAAAAGACAGCAGGATTGCAGAAGTCGCTCGCGGATCGGTAGTGAACCGCTCGGACGGGAAGTTGGACGGCTCGTCGTTATGGGTAACTCGCCGCTGGAAGATGCCGAGTGGAAAATCCTGGGCCTCGCCGTGCGGGACGCGCGCGTTCTGAAGGCACGCGGCCAGGTGCTCGCGGGCTTCCGCTGCCTGCTCGCCGGGCTCCGCCGCGCGGAGGAGTCCGTCACCGGCGGCGAAGCGTGGGCTGAGTGCCTCCTGGACGCGTACCGGAGAGAGACGGACCGCTACCGAGTCGCCCGGCACCGGCGGGACGAGGACCACTTCTAGCCGCGCGCACTACCAACCGCTCCCCCGGGTCCGCGTTCGGATCCGGCAGAGATAGGAGTCGGCGGTGATGAACAGCGTGCCGCCGTCCTCGCCCCAGTTGCAGTTGGCCGTCCGCTGACCGGTATCGATGCGGCCCAGCCGCCGCCCGTCCGGCGCGAGGAGATAGACTCCGCCGGGGCCCGTTGCCCAGAGATTCCCCTCCCGATCCACCTTCAGACCGTCCGGAAGCCCCGGCAGACCGGCCTTCGCCTCCGGCGTAAAGTCCGTGAAAAGCCGGCTCGCGCCAAGGCTGCCGTCCGGCAGCACCGGAAACGCCAGCAGCACGGCCTGTTCCGGGTCCGAGTTGGCTACGTAGAGGGTGCGCTCGTCCGGGGAAAACGCCAGCCCGTTCGGGCGCCTCATCTCCCGGTGGAGGAGGGTCAGCTCCCCGTCCGGCGCCAGGCGGAAGATGCCCTGAAAATCCAGCTCCTTGCGCGGGTCCGCGGCGTTCTCGGGCAGGCCGTACGGTGGGTCGGTGAAGTAGAGCGCGCCCCGGCGGTCGTAGACCAGGTCATTCGGGCTGTTGAGACGTTTTCCCTGGAAGCTATCGGCGAGCGTGCGCTTCCCACCGTCCTTTTCCAGCCGGGAGACGCGGCGGTCGCCGTGCTCGCAGAGTACCAGCCGTCCCGCTGGGTCGAGCGTGAGACCGTTACTGCCCGGCTCCCGCCCGTATGGCACCACGCCGATGTAGCCGGAAGGCTGCATGAACAGCTCCACCCCCCGATCCGCACTCCAGCGAAAGATCGAATTGCGGGGAATATCGGAGAACAGGAGATACTCGCCCTCTCGGATCCATAAGGGGCCCTCAGCCCATTGAAACCCGGAGGCGAGAACCTCGATTCGCGCGTCGCGGTCCAGGAGGCGGTCGACCGCGGGGTCTTCTCGGATGATCTCACCGAACGTGGGATAGCTCATTCAGCAGGCACTCTCTTCCTGAAGCGGAGGGAATCATGTCCTGGGACAGAGGGGGTCCGGGTGAGGGCTCGTGCATTTACTCCGCCGTGATCCTCCGGAGCTCCACGTCCGGCCGGGTGTAGACCGAGGGATCCAGGTCGATTCCCAGGCCCGGCGTCTCCGGAACGGGGAGGAACCCGTTCTCCGCTGGGAAGGTTTCGGTCACCAGCCCCAGGTACTCCTTCAGGTAATGGCGGCGAACGCTCTCCAGGATGAAGAGGTTCGGTACATGAGCCGCGAGATGGATCGACGCCGCGTGGAGCACCGGACCGCCGCAGTTGTGCGGACAGATCGGCAGGTATTGGGTATCCGCAAGCGTGGCAATCTTCCGTGCCTCCGTCAGGCCGCCGCACCACATCACGTCCGGCATCACGAACCGCGCCGCCCCGTTCTGTACGATCTCACGGAACTGGAATCGCGTCATGAGCCGCTCCGACAGGCAGAGCGGCTGCCGGACCTCACGCGCCAGCCGCGCGTACGCCTCCGCATTGTCCTGAGGCAGCATCTCCTCCAGCCAGAGGATGTTGAACTCCTCGAGGGCACGCGCGATCTGGACCGCCGACGGCAGGTTCCAGTAGCCGTGGAACTCCGCGGCGACCTCCATCCGGTCACCCACGGCATCCCGGATCTGCCGGAAGGGACCCAGGCCCTCCTCCAGGTCCTCGCGGGTGAGATATTGGCCGCGGTTCCGTAGGGCGGCCCGGTCGAACGGCCAGATCTTCATGGCGCGTATACCGGACCGGAGGAGGTCTTCGGCGAGCTTACCCGCGTCCGAATTGAAATCATAAACGTGGTCGTAGCAGGTGTTGTACGTGCGGATCCGGTCGCGGCACTTGCCCCCGAGCAGCCGCCAGACCGGCTGCCCCGCAGCCTTACCGGCGAGGTCCCAAAGCGCCACGTCGACCGCGGAGATAGCCCGCATCTCCGCTCCGGCCCAGCCCGGGAAGCTGACAGCCAGGAACATCTCCTGCCAGAGCCTCTCGATGTTGCGGGGATCCTGCCCGAGCAGGAGGCGAGCGAGGTGGTTTTCGATCACGGCGCGCTCGCTCGCACCGCCCGGGTACGTCTCCCCCAGGCCCACAATGCCCTCGTCCGTGTGGATCCGCACCCAGAGCCATGCCACCCGCCCCGCGTGAACCACAACACCGGTGGAGTACAGAATGGTTTCGACAGCGGTGATTTTCAACGGAACCTCCAGGCGCCCTCGCACCACCTATTGTTGAGAATGAATCCCTGCCGCGGTCGCCCCGGTGTCCGGAACGGTGAGTGACGGCCATGTCGGGTTCGCACCACCCGGGCCGCAAACCTTCCGGAAAGCGGTCCGCGTGAGAGATCCGGCGCGCCTGGGTAGAGCCGTGTACGGGGGCGGGTGGGTGCCCGGGCCGGCGACCGGTTTCCCGGAGCGGGCCAGCACCACGATAGGACGGAGCTTCGCGGCGTGGCAGCCGCACCGGGGCGCGGCGACGTGGCCCGGCATCCCCATGAGGTGACGATGAAGCGAAGAATGACGATGAATCGAAGAGTTTTTGTCCGAAGCGCCGCGTTCCTGCTGGGTAGTGCGGCGGCCGGCAGCGTGCTGCCCGCGCTCGCCGACAAGGGCAGGCTGGTGCTCATCCCGGCGACGGTGGCGTCCGGCAACCCCGGGAACGGGGCGGTCGTCACGGGTGCGATCCATCGGAGCCTGGAACGGGCCGGGTTCACGATCGTGCCGGCCGCCAGCGTGCGGGACGTGCTCCACGCGCAGCGGCTGGAAGACCAGCAGATCCTGTCTGACGCACAGGTCGCCAGGGTACGGGACGCGCTGGGTG
>CAYQDT010000006.1:0-1232 GCA_964416225.1 uncultured bacterium | reverse complement strand
TCGATCCCCGGGTGCTCAGCGTGGGATTGGCCGTGGGGAAAGCCCGGCAGCTCCAGGCAAACGTCCTGGTGAACGTGCAGGGGAAGAAGGGAGTTTCCTACATCCACACCCGCCAGGTGGGTCAGGTTTTTGACGCCGTCGGCGAACCCCGCCCCGATGCGGTGATCGACCCGGGCGCCGCGGATACCGCCGCCGCAAAACTGTTGGAAGGCTTCTACGCGAAGGTGAGTAAGTAGGGTTCACTTCGTCCGCGGCCGGGAAGCATATACGAAATCTTGCCCCCTCACATGAATCCCGGAGGAGTGCAGGCCGGCAAGCAAGAAGCGGCAGCCCAGAGTCACTCTGGCAGAGAGGATCTGCAATGGCGGATGGCACGCAACAGCTCGAGCACCAGCCGTTCCACTGGCGGGAAGCGCAGGTCTGGGTGGAGTCGAACCCGCGCGACTGGCCGCGGGAGGAGCCCTTGCAGCCGGCAAAGGGACAGGTCTGGTACGACGAAGAGACGGAGAATCTCTGCGTCTGGAATGGCCAGGAATGGGTCCTGGTGCCGAAAGACTGACTCCCCGGCGTCCGCCGGACTCGAGAAAAGTCGATACCATTAAACGCCGGGCGGCCTGCCCGGCGTTCTGCTGCCGCGGTGCGGGCATCAGCGGCAGGCGGGTATCGCGGGAATGACAGAGCTGGAGTTTGTGCGGGACCTCGCGGAGCGAGCGGGGACCCTGGCTGTTGCGGCCACGCGCTCCCTCACTCGGGAGTTGAAGGCGGACCAGTCCCTGGTTACGAACATCGATCGCGCCGTGGAAGAGATGGTCCGCCGAGAGGTGGCCGAGCGGTTTCCAGGCGACGCGTTCTACGGCGAAGAGTGCGGGGGAGATCCTCGTGCGGCGGGCCGGGTGTGGCTGGTGGACCCGGTGGACGGCACCACGAACATGGTGTTCGGCCTGCCGATCTGGGGTGTCTCGATCGGGCTCGCCGTTGAGGGCCGTCCTGCCCTCGGGGTCTTTCACCTTCCGGTGACCCGCCAGACCTACTGGTTCCAGCGGGGCGAGGGGGCCTACCTGAACGACACCCGCCTCCAGGTCTCGGACGTTGGCCCGCTCCTTCAGGAAGACCCGATTGGGATCGGCAGCGAGGCGTTTCTCATCCTGGAGTATGGGCAGTTCCGCGGCCGGCAGCCGAACAAAGGCAGCCGCGCCGCCCACAGGGGCTAAAACGGGGCGGGGCAGCGCAGC
>CAYQDT010000005.1:0-17478 GCA_964416225.1 uncultured bacterium | reverse complement strand
TCACCACGGCCGCGGGGCGGCATATACCGTCATGCGGCCATCTGTTCCAACCCCAAAGGAGAGGTCATGGCAGAGAAGATTCGGGTGGGTTTCATCGGCTGCGGCGGGATGGCGAACGCGCATGTGAAGAGCATGGCTCCGATTTCGGACGCCGAGCTGGTGGCGCTGAACGATCCCTCCGACGCCTCGATCCAGCGAATGTACGAGCGGAGCGCCGAGTTCGCGCCGAACCTCAAAAAGCTGCCGGTCTACAAGGACTACAAGGAGCTCCTGGCGGATCCGAACGTCGACGCGGTGCAGATCCACAGCCCGCACACGGTTCACTTCCAGCAGGCGATGGATGCGCTGGCGGCCGGGAAGCACGTGCTGCTGGAAAAGCCGATGGTCACCCGCACCCGGGACGCGCACACGCTGATCGATACCTGGAAGCGAAGCGGCAAGGTGCTGATGATCAGCTATCAGCGCCACTTCATGAAAGAGTTCCGATACGCCCGCCGGGTGATCCACAGCGGTGGGCTCGGCGAGATCCAGTACGTCTCCGCCTTTCAGGGCCAGGGCTGGCTCAAGGGCACCCGCGGCACCTGGCGCCAGACCCAGGAGCTCTCCGGCGGTGGCCAAATCAACGACAGCGGCAGCCACCTGATCGACATCATCCTCTGGGTGACCGGGCTGCGCGTGGCGGAGGTCTCCGCGTTCCAGGAGTTCTTCGACACCCCAGTGGACATCAACACCGCCGCCTCGCTGAAGTTCACCTCAGGCGCGCTGGGCACGCTCTCCATCATCGGCAACGCGCCGAAGTGGCATGAAGACATCACGTTCTTCGGCAGCAAGGGCGCCATCTATATCCGCCAGGGACAGCCGCTTGTGCACCAGGACGGTGAGGGGAAGACGATCGACACAGCCGAGATCGGCGACACGACCACGCCGGACCAGAACTGGATCGACGCGATTCTCGGCCGGGCGGAGGTGGAAGTGCCGCCCACGTGCGGCCTCGCCGTGATCGAGCTGACCGAAGCCGCGTGGGAATCCGCCAAGCGGAACGGCGCCCCGACGCCGGTTCAGGGCGCCGCCTGACCGTCCTCGAAGCGGGTGCAGGGGGAGAGCGGGACGCGGCACGCAGCGCCGCTTCCGCGCTCTCTCCTGCTCTCCCGCGCTCTCCTCGCGGCACCCCGGCGGGGGCTTCCACCGCCGCGGCGGGAGCGTCGCGCTCCGCGAATTCCGAGAGCCCCGACGCCTCCCGAACTCACGCCGCCACTCTTCCCCCGTGGCTCCCCCTTCCACCCGCTCCGGATAGTGCTGGAATCCGGCACGCGGCGGTGCGCGCTCGCAACGTGGGGGTGCTCCTCTGAAAGGCGGCTCAAGTACGGGTCCGTGGGCCGCGAATACACCTCCGGATGGACAATCACCCCTGGAGAGGCGAGCGCCGCCCGCACATAATCCCGGTTGTCCCTGATGCATGGAGCGAGCGCCTGATCCCGTTTCACGGGCGCCAATGCGGGAGAGTGTCGTGACTTCGCTGCCCCTCGAAAGCGTTTTTCCCAATCCGAACCAGCCGCGGAAGTACTTCGATCCGGTTGCGCTCGAAGAGCTCGCCGCGTCGATCCGGGAGCGGGGGGTCATGGAGCCGATCATCGTTCGGCCCAAGGACGACCGCTTCGAGATCGTGGCGGGAGAGCGCCGCTTCCGGGCCAGTAAGCTCGCCGGCCTGATCGAGATCCCCGCCGTGGTGCGGGAGATGTCCGACGAAGAGGCGATGGCCGACTCCCTGCTGGAGAACTTCCAGCGGGAAGACCTCACCGTCATGGAGAAGGCGCGGGCCATCGAAAACCTCGTGAAGATGATGTCGCAGGAAGAGTGCGCGCGCCGGCTCGGCTGCAGCACCAGCACCCTGCGCCGCTACCTCGACCTGCTGGATCTGCCGCCCGCCATCCAGGCAGAGCTGAACTACGCACCCGGCAAGCAGCACCAGCAGTCGTTCACCGAAGGCCACGCGCGGTCCATCCGCAGCCTCGGAACGGACTACGGCACCCAGATCCGCGTGGTTGACAAGATCAAGCGGGAAAACCTCTCGATCGACGACGCGGAGCGGCTGGTCGAGGCGATTCTGAAGGCGCCGGAGCGAAAAGAGGCGTTCCTCCGGATCTCGCTGGACGCGACGGAAGAGATCCTGAAGCGCTCCGGGGTGAAGCTGGAGCGGCGGAAGAACTTCAAGCGCCGGACCGCCGCCGAATATCTTGCCACCTACCAGAAGCAGGTCACCGCCATCACGCACCTGCTCGATGACGACGTGACCCGCTATCTGAACTACGAGCAAATGAACCAGTTGATGGCCTCCAGCACCCAGCTGCTGGAAGACCTGGAGAATTTCGCGCGGACGGTGCGGCGGGACCTGATGTCGCAGGACTACGGCTTCATGGAGACGTACGTCTTCTGCGGGCTCTGCGGCCGCCGCGAACTGGTGGGAAGCGGCAAGTGCAGTGTCTGCGGCAGCGTGCTCAAGCGGTGCGTCGACTGCGGCCACTATGATTCCGGCTATCAGCAGTGCAGCTTCTACGGCTATTACATCTACGGCAGCGAAGCGGAGATGCCCAACGAGGACAGCCACTGCTTCAGCTGCCAGGAGTACCGCCCCAAAGTGGAAGTGAAGCACCGCCTGATCGGCTGATCCCCGCGCCGGGTACAGGCGGGGGTCGTATTCCACACGACCTGTATCCGGATGAACCGGTCGCTCCCATTCCCCACGGGTTCCTGCCGAGTCCGGCACGGCGGGCCGCGGGGGACCGGCTCGGTGCTCCCGCCCGTCCTGCTCACCGCAAACCGCCCGGTGGCCGGGCGTCCGCTCGCGGGCCGTATGAGGTGCCTTGCGCCGGCGTGCCGGTGCGTCCTTCCGGCGCCTACGTGGCAGAATAGAGTGCCGGCACCGTCTCGCCGGCGCTCGCGCACGCCATGAAGCACTCCCGCCTGCCGACGCTGGCGCCTCCTCCGGGAACGGCGGAAACGCCGCTCCATGCCGACGTCCCGCTGCTGCTGCCCTTGCCGCCGGAGGAGCCGCTCGATCTCGATCACACGCTCCGCTGCGGGCAGGTTTTCCGGTGGCGGGAGCACGGCGACACCTGGTATGGCCCTTATGGGACCGGGACCCTCGCGCTCCGGCGGGTGGAGCGCGGCGTGGAGGCGCGGGCGCGGGGGACTGCGGTGACGGGCGGCGACGCCTGGCGATTTCTGGGACTGGACGTTCCGCTCGCGGAAGTCTACCGGCGGCTGGGGAGCGATGCCCGGGTGTCGCGGGCGATCTCTCTGCTGCCCGGGCTGCGGATCGTGCGGCAGGAGCCCTGGGAGTGCCTGGCCACCTATATCTGTTCCCAGTGGAACAACATCCCCAAAATCGAGCTCTCAACGGAGCGGCTGGCGCGGGGGTGGGGGATGGTGCACCGCTGGCCGGAAGGCGTGGAGGTGCCTGCTTTCCCACGCCCGGAACGGCTGGCGGCGCTGGAGCCCTCCGCGCTCCAGTCATGCGCGCTGGGCTATCGCTGTTCGTACCTCGTGGAGACGGCCCGCCGCGTCGCGGCGGGGGAGGTCGACCTCCTCGCGCTGCGCGCCCGCCCGTACCGCGAGGCGCTGGAGGCGCTGCTGCGGCTGCCGGGGGTGGGGCGCAAGGTGGCGGACTGCATCCTGCTCTTCAGCCTCGATAAGCCGGAGGCGTTTCCCGTGGACGTCTGGGTGCGCCGGATCGTCCACGAGCTGTATCCGCGCGCGCTGCGCGGCTATCTGCCGGACGCGGCGGCGCGGGCCGAGAAGGGACTGACGCCGCGTGAGTATGAGGCGACGCTCGCGTTCGCCTGGGACCGCTGGGGGATACTGGCGGGATACGCGCAGGAGTACCTCTTCTACGCGCGTCGAACCGGACTGCTGGAGTCCTCACCGGGCCCGCCGTCACCGGGCGATGGTTCGTCCGGGAGCCACTGAGAGACGGAGCGAAGAGTCTCCGTGCCGCGTAATCCCTTCGTAAACAGCCGTGCCGGCGCCGTCATGGGCTGGCGGGTGGAGGTACAATCGCTCAGTTCGACCGGCCGGAAGCGGCCACCGTCAAGGGGGCCAGTCCTCGCCATGCCCAAACCTCTCCTGTACATTCGCGCCGCGGTCCCTGCAGCCGCGCTGGCGACGGCCGGCGTGCTCACAGCGGCGTATCCGGCGCCCGCGCCCGCTTACGACGTCGTGATTGCGAATGGGCGCGTCATGGATCCGGACACCGGAACGGACCGCGTGGCGGACGTGGGTATCCGGGGGGACCGGATCCTCACCATCAGCGGGCACGGGCTCCCCGGCCGGGTGCGCCTCGAGGCGCGGGGGAAGGTCGTGGCGCCCGGGTTTGTAGACATCCTGTCCAAGACCCACCCGGAAGGGGACCGCTACAAGATCCAGGACGGGGTGACCACCGTGCTCTCCACGCACGGCGGTCCCGTGCAGGTGGGGAAGTGGCTGGCTGACCAGGCCGCCCGCGGTCCCCTGGTCAATTACGGGACGGTGGTGGGGCACTATGAGCTGCGGACGGCCGCCGGCGCGATCGACCGGAATACTCCGGCCACCCCGGAGCAGGTCCGAACCGTGGTCTCGCTGGCCGAGCAAGCGCACCGGGAGGGCGCGCTCGGGGTCGGCTTCGGCATCGAGTACCTCCCCGGCACGAGCGGCCGGGAAGTGATGGAGCTGGCGGCCGTCGCCGCGCGGCACCGGACCGGAGTCCACTCTCACATCCGGCTGCCGCACCTCCTGGACCCGTTCCAGGGCATCAATGAGCTCATTGCCGCCAGTGCGGTCACCGGGGCGCGCACCCAGGTGGTCCACATCGGGAGCATGGCGATCCGGCGGGTGCCGGAGTGCCTGGCGCTCATCGATCGGGCGCGGGCGCGGGGGATCGATATCGCGGCAGATGTCTACCCGTACAACACGTTCATGACGCGGCTGGAGAGCGCGATCTTCGATCCCGGCTGGCAGCAGAAGTACGCGCTCGACTACGGGGACCTGATGTGGGTGGAGACCGGGGAGCGGGTCACCGCGGAGAGCTTCCCCCGCCTGCGCGCCCGGGGCGGGTTCGTGGCGGTGAGCCAGATCCAGGAGGCGGACATCGTGGCCGCGCTGCGCCACCCGTCCGTGAGCATCGCCAGCGACGGGTACATCGGCGAGGGCGTGGTCAGCCACCCGCGGGGTGCCGGGACCTTCAGCCGCGTTCTGGGCCGCTACGTGCGGGAGCGAAAGGTAATCCCGCTCATGGTGGCGCTCCGCAAGATGACGGTGCAGCCGGTGCGGCGGATCGAGCCGGGCGCGCCGGCGCTGCGCCGGAAGGGCCGGCTCTCACCCGGCATGGACGCGGACATCACCGTCTTCGATCCCGCGACCGTGGAGGACCGTGCGACATTCCAGAATCCGAAGCAGGGGAGCGCCGGGATCGTGGATGTGCTGGTGAACGGGAGCGTGGTCCTGCGCGACGGTAAGCTGCTGGTGGAGAGCCACGGCCCCGGTCGCCCGATCCGCTCCGTATCGGGATCCGCGCCGGAAATGGAGAAAGCCCCCCGCGGGCTGCGAGGGGCTTCCGGTTAGGCGGCGAGCGGAATCGAACCGCTGATGGGAGTTTTGCAGACTCCTGCCTTAGCCACTTGGCTACGCCGCCGGAGATGCGCCCATCTTATCAGCCGGCCAGCGCAGCGTCAAGCGGGGTGACGCGGCCGCCCGGCGGGGAACCGCCTGCCGGGTAAACGGCTTTCCCGCCGGGCGACCCGCACGCGCTTCATCGCCGAGGCGGCCGAGGCGAGCCTGGCCTGCGCGGAGCTCACGCCTCCGCCATCTCCTTGGTACGGTTCCGGGTGATCAGCCGGATGGGCGTGCCCGAGAAGCCGAAGGCGGCCCGCATCTGGTTTTCGATGTACCGCAGGTACGATTCGTGGACCAGTTTCGGATTGTTGACGAAGAGGACGAAGGTCGGCGGCTTCACCCGCACCTGGGTGGCGTAGTAGATCTTGAACTCGCGACCGTGGCTGCTGTACGGCCGGCGGTCCGCCGCCTCCCGGATGACACGGTTGAGCTCGGGGGTTGGAATCCGCAGCGCATGGTTGTTGGCCACATCCGCGCAGGCTTCCAGGAGGTCGTCCAGGCTTTTCCCCTGTTCGGCGGAGCCGACCACGATCGGCGCGTACCGGAGAAAGGGCATGTCGGTCCGAATCGCCTCGCCGAACTCCTTCGGCGTGCGGCCCTTCACGAGGTCCCACTTGTTGACGAAGATCACGCACGCCTTTCCGGCGTCATTGATCAGGCCGCCGACTCGTTTGTCGCCGTCCACCAGGCCGTAGCCGGCGTCAACCACGAGGACGCCGACGTCCGCGCGCTCGATCGCGCGCTCGGCCCGGAGGACCGTGTAGAACTCCACCGAGCCCTGAATTTTTCCGGCGCGCCGGATGCCCGCGGTGTCGATCAGGGTGTACTGGTTGTCGCCGAACTCGAACGGCACGTCCACCGCGTCCCGGGTCGTCCCCGCCAGAGGACTCACGATGACCCGCTCCTCGCCCAGGACCGCGTTCAACAGAGAGGACTTGCCGACGTTGGGCCGGCCCACGATGGCCACTTTGATCCGGTCGTCCTCTTCCTCCGGCTCCTCCGCGGGCGGCAGGTGACGGACCACCTCGTCCAGGAGATCCGCGACCCCGCGCCCGCTGTGGGCCGAGACGGTGTGGACGTCACCCATGCCGAGGCGGTAGAACTCGCCGCTGTCCGCCTCCCGGCGGGGATTATCGGACTTGTTGGACACCAGCAAGATCGGCTTACCGAAGCGGCGGAAGAACTCCGCCACGTCGTCGTCGCCCGGCGTGAGGCCCTCGATCGCGTCCACCATGAAGAGGATCAGGTCCGCCTCTTCCATGGCCGCCTCGGCCTGGTGCTGGATGTGCGAGCCGAACGGGTCCTGCTCACCGAGCCCGAGGCCGCCGGTGTCGATCACCGTGAACTCGCGCCCGTTCCACTCCGCGTTCCCGTGCACCCGGTCCCGGGTGATACCGGGCTGGTCCTGAACGATCGCCACCCGCTCTCCAAGGAGGCGATTGAACAGGGTCGATTTGCCGACGTTCGGTCGGCCCACAATTGCTACGATTGGCTTCGCCATTTCACTCGCCTTTAAGTACCGGAGACGCCCGATCCCGCCGGACGCACCGTGGCCCGCGCCGGGACTGCGCAGACAGCGCGTCAGCGCTCGCTCTCCACACGCACCTGTGTCAGCAGCTCCTCGACGCGAGCGCGCTGGAAGCCACACGGGTCCCACGTCTCAGCGTTTGCCGCCCCGCACGCGGCACCCCATGCCAGGCATTGCTCCGTATTATACCCCTGCGCGGCCGCCCATAAGATTCCCGCCACCGCGGCGTCTCCGCTGCCGAGGTCACTGATCTCCGTCACGCGGGGCGGCACAATCCGGAACCTCCGGCCGCCGGCCAGCGCCAGCGCCTCGGCCGGCCCGTTCGAGAGGAGTGTGATGCCGACTCCCCACGCGGCCAGCCGCTCGAGCGCAGCCCAGCGCTCTGTCCGCGTCTCGAGCGGCTCGCCGAGGATCTCGCGAAGCTCCTCCAGGTTCGGTTTCGCCAGCCACGGACCCGCCTCCAGCCCGGGCCGGACCGCCCCTCCCGAGGAGTCCAGTGCCAGTCGCACCCCGCGCTCCCGGGCCAGCCGGATCATCTCCGGGAGCAGCCGGCCCGCTTCCGGCGAGGGGAGGCTGCCGGAGACCGCCGCGTACGCGCAGCCGGTCAGCGCCGCGATAAACGCCTTTCGGACGTTGCCGAATTCTGCGTCGGAGAGCTGCGGCCCCGGCTCCAGATAGTGCCAGTACTGCGAGGTCTCGGCGTCGTCCACCGTGATGGCGGTGCGCGTCCGGCCCGCGATGGGAACGGCCGTTACTTCCATCCCCTCATCCCGCGCGAGGTCCGCGACCTGCGCCCCGGCGTGGCCCCCGAGCGGCATCAGCGCCCGGACCCGTGCCGTGCCCGCGCTCACCCGCAGCAGCCCCCGCCCGACGTTCACGCCCTTTCCGCCCGCGAGGTCCCACGCCGCAGTCGCCCGCAGGGTCTCCCGGGGCCGGTTGCGGTCCACGCGGAGGTTTTTGTCCAGCGCCGGGTTCAGGGTGACGGTGAGGAACATCGGCGGAGCGGGGATGAGCGGCTGGGGTCCTTAACTAAGCGACAAGCGATATGTTATCGTTGCGACAGCGGTTCGGTCCACCGCGGGAAGGTGTCCTATGCGATTTCGTCCGCTCTCCGCTCTTTTCGCCGCCTTCACCGCCGCCGTGCTGGCGGTCGGCTGCCAGGCGCAGGCACCCCGGTCGCCCAGCCTTCGGGAGCAGTTCCGGGCTGCCGTCTGCGCGGGCTGCAAGGTCTGCCCGCTGGACCCGAAACCGGTGAAGAGCACGGATCTCGGCAAGGTCGTGATTGACCGCGTTTCCTTCACGCCGGAAGCGGGCCAGGACGCCGTGGCGCTCATCTACCGTCCGAAAACGGAGGGCAGGCACCCGGCGGTCATCGTGCAGCATTTCCTGGGCGGCAGCAAGGATCACATCCTCCTCCAGCCGCTGATGAACACGATCGCGCAGCGGGGCTACCTGGCGGTCGCGATCGACGGGCGGTACCGCGGTGAGCGGCAGCACGGGAAGTCGCTCGAGGCGGCGATGGTGGAAGCGCTGCACACCGGCAAGGGACACCCGTTCCTCTGGGAGACGGCGTTCGACCTCACGCGCCTGATCGACTACCTCCAGACCCGTCCGGATGTCGACCCGGACCGCATCGGCATGACCGGAATCTCCGAGGGGGGTATTCTCACCTGGATGACGGCGGCGATGGACGACCGGATCAAGGTGGCGGTGCCGATCATCGGCGTCACCTGCTTCGGCGATGCATTCAGCGGCGCGGACGGCGCCGAGACCCAGGCACAGATCAAGCTCTTCCAGCCGGTGCTGGCGCCGTACGCTCACGACCTCGGCGAGCCGGGGATTACCGGGAAGGTCGTGCGGGAGGCCTGGCAGAAGCTGATTCCCGGCATGCAGGACCGCTTCGACGCGCCGAACATCCTCCCGCTGATCGCGCCGCGTCCGCTGCTGATCCTCTCGCACGAGCAGGACGAGCTCTTTCCCGTGGAGGGTGCCCGGAAGGCGTACGCCGCCGCACGGGCGCGTTATTCAGAGCTGAAGGTGCCGGATCACATCGATTTTCACGTCGCGCCCGGATTGAAGCACGCGGGCTACTCCCTGGCTGAGATCACCTCGATGCTGGACTGGTTCGACCGGTGGCTGAAGCCGGTCGTGCCGATGAGCGGTTAACGACCGTCGAGCTCCGGAAGACGTGGGGTCTCGCCAGAAGGCGAGACCCCATTTGCGTCGGGTGGACCTTCCGGTGCCAGACGCGGCCCGTCGCCGCGCGCTCGGGCATGTTCCTTCAGGTCGAGAGGAGGCGAGGATGCGAGAGAATCTCCGGTGGCCGGCGTCCACCCTCATCGTGGCGCTCAGCGCGCGGCCGGCTTCGGCGGCTCGCGGCCGGGAGCGCTCCCTCTCCCACGGCTGGGGCCGGTCGACCGTGCAGCGCACCCAGTACGGGCTGCTCCTCCGGTGGCCCATCGGGAAGGGGGAGACCGGACAGCTCTCGCTCGACCTCCGCCCGAAGCACCCGCTCATCTCCCACCTCGGGACTGCCGGAAAGACGCCGGAGACGGTGCGACCGGTCGTGACGAACGCCGATCCGGAGTTCTGGGTCACCGTCGGCACCCGGGGCCCGGGGGAGCGACCGCTCATCGGCGGTCCGTTCAACGTCTTCTTCGACAATCCGGCACAGCGGCCGAGCGAGAATTATCTGTCCCACTGGGCCGATCCGGAAGCGCCGCGCCGCGCCCGCGTGATCAGCGATTCCAGCGTTGGGAGCCGGACCCGGGTGGTGATCGACGGTCTGGCCGCGGGACCCTTCACGGGCTCGCTGGAGATCACCACCTATGCCGGCAGCGGGCTGATTCGGATGGAGGCCGCTCTCGCCACGGCGCGCGATCGGACTGCCTACTACTACGACGCCGGACTGCTCACCGCGACGCCCCACTGGAGCCGCCTCGCGTGGGTGGACCCGGAGGGCCGGTTCCAGAACGAGCCCGTTCAAGGGGACGCGGAGGATCGCGCGCTGATGGTCCGCCATCGCACCCTGATCGCGGAAGGAGCGGACAGCTCCTTGGCGTGCTTCCCTGCGCCGCACCAGTACTTTTTCCCGCGCGACTATACGGACAACCTGCAGTACGTCTGGGCCGGCCGGAACCATCGGAACGCGAGCGGAGGATATGGCTTCGGGATCCGGCAGACGGCCACCGGCGGGGGAAACTACTCGCCATGGGTCAACGCGCCGCCCGGCTCCCGGCAGCGGATGAGCGTCTTCTACCTGCTGCACCGTGGACCGGCCCGGGAAGCGCTGGCGGAGGTGCTGCGCTACACGCACGAGGACCGGTTTGTCCCGGTGCCCGGGTTCCGCACCTACACGGGACACTACCACCTGGCGAACACGGTGGTGGCCATGGCGCGGGAAGCGGCGGGAGGTGAGCCGACCACGCCCGAGTTTGTGCCGGTGTTCAAGAATATGGGCGTGGAGATCGTCCACACGGCGGAGTTCCACGGCGACGGCCACCAGAAGGACCCCGGTCCGCTTCGCCTGCCGGAGCTCGCCGCGATGTTCCGCGAGTGCAGGCGCCTCTCCGACGACGGCTTTCTGCTGCTCCCGGGAGAGGAGGTGGACGAGTTCCTCGGCCGCCCGGCGCCCGATCATCCCTCCGGCCACTGGATGAGTCTCTTCCCGCGCCCGGTTTTTTGGACGATGCGCCGACCGGCCGGCACGCCATTCGTCACGGAAGAGCCCCGTTATGGGACCGTCTATCACGTCGGGAATCGCGAGGAGCTGGTCGACCTCCTGCAGCGAGAGCGCGGGCTCGTCTGGACCGCCCACCCCCGGATCAAGGCATCGATCGCCGCCCCGGACGCTTTTCGGACGGAGTCGTTCTTTCATTCGGAGAGCTGGCTGGGCGCGGCCTGGAAGGCGATGCCTGCGGACCTCTCCCAGGAGCGGCTCGGAAAGCGGGCCCTGGACCTGATGGACGATCTGGCAAACTGGGGGGAGCGGAAGTATGTTCCGGGCGAGGTCGATGTCTTCAAGATCGATCACACCCACGAGCTGTACGGGCACATGAACATCAACTACGTCCGCCTGGACCGCGTTCCGCGCTTCGACGCCGGCTGGCAGCCGCTCCTGGACGCGCTTCGGCGCGGCCGCTTCTGGACGACCACCGGCGAAGTGCTCCTTCCGGAATGGAGCGTCGGCGGGAAGCGGAGTGGCGAAACGCTGCACCTGCAGGGCGGTTCGGCGCCGGAGGTGCGAGTCGGCATGGACTGGACCTTCCCGCTGCAGTTCGCAGAGGTGATCTCCGGCGACGGGGAGCGCGTTTACCGGGAGCGGATCAACCTGGCGGACACGGCGAGCTTCGGGAAGCGGACGCTCACGCTGCACCCGGACCTGCGGGGTCGAAAGTGGGTCCGGGTGGAGGTGTGGGATGTGGCGGCGAATGGCGCGTTCACGCAGCCGGTCTGGCTGGAGCCGTAGTCCGGGAGCACTGCGGCACGGAGACGGCTGCGTGAACGGGTCCGCGGCTAGGCGCCGTTGATCGTGCCGGCGGGGGCCCGTCCGGCATCCCCGGAGGAGTCCGGCGCAGGGGCCGGCGAGCTGGGCTGCGCGCCGGCCCCTGGGGACGCGTCGTTACCTCGCGGCTCCGCGGCGCCCGGAATAGCGATCTGCGGCGCCGATGTGGGGGCGGCCTCCGGCGCGGCCGGTTTGATATCCACGGCAGCGCTGGGGTCCACATGGTGCCGGCTGCGGCGACCCGACGCGGCGGAGCGATGCTCCACCAGCTCCACCCGGTGATGCTCCGGGATGGGCGGCCAGAGGTCCGCCATCGCCAGCACCCGGCTGTTGGCCAGGTCCTGTCCCACGTAGAGGGTCACATCGGTCACCGCGTCCGCGCCCTTTTCCACGGTGCCGTTCACGCCGAGTACCTTCAGCACCTGGCGTGCGGCGCCCTTGACGGCACTGTGCTGAACCGCGTGGCTCGCCTCCCGCTTCCCACGGGCGCGGCCGGCGCGAACGACGTTAAAGCCGTAGTGGCGCAGGCAGTCGTAGACCTTGCCGTACAGCTCCGGATCCCCGCTGGCGTTTAGCATTTCGACCCGGATCATCCGGTTCATGGCGTCCGGATTGCCATGGATGATCCAGTCCACCGCGGCTTCCTTCCGGTCATCGTCCGGAATCACATACGAGACGTTTCGGATAGTCGCCGTATCCAGCACCGGGAGCTGCGCCGTCTGGATGTTCGCCGGGTCCATCTTGTTGAAGAGCTTGGCGAGGGCAAGCTGCTGGTCCGGCGTCAGGTCGGTCTGGACGTACTTGCGGATCGCGTCGATCAGGCCGGGAGCCTTCGCGATCACGGCGGGGCTCTTCGCCTCCTGCCCGAGGGTCTGGATCACCTGCTGCTGCCGCTTGATCCGCCCGAAGTCTCCCTCACGATCGTGACGGAACCGCATGAATCCGACGGCCTGCTCGCCGTTCAAGACCTGCTCCCCTTCGCGCAGGTGGATGTGGAGCTGACCCCAGCTATCGTCGTAATCCATGTCGTGCGGAACTTTGACCTTGACCCCTCCGAGCGAATCGACGACGTGCTGGATCGCTTCCTGCTTGATCACCACATAGTGGTCCAGCTTGCAGCCGAGGAACTGCTCGACGGTCTCCATGGTGTAGGGGATGCCGCCGTCGGCGTGCGCCTGGTTGATCTTGGAGTAGTGGCTCTTGCCGGGGAGGATGACCCGGGTGTCCCGCGGGATGGAGAGGATGCTCACCGCCTGGTGCTTCAGATCCAGGCTCGCCACCATCATCACGTCGCTGCGGGAGCCTTTGGTGTACGGCATCCCGTTCAGGTGCTTGAGCTTCGGGTCCCTGGTGGTGAAGATGTTCCGGTCCAGGCCGAGACAGAGGACGGTGAGGCGGTCCTGCCCGGGGAATGCCTGCGCGGGATCAACGAGGACTCCCACCGTGTGGAACATGTCGCCAAGACTGCTCTTGCCGCCGCTCCATTTCTGCCACAGGAGGGCAGCGCCCGCCAGCGTGCCGATGAAGACCGCCAGGAAGAGCAGCGCGCCGACTTTCAGGGTGGTTCGCCAGCCCGATGAGCGCCGGCGCCGGGGCTCGGTGGCGTAGTCGTATTCGGAAGGTGCTCGCACCGTGATTTATTCCTCTATCGTGGCCGGGCGTGCGGCGGAACGCGTGGCGGGCGTCCGGAGCGGGGGGCCGGAGAGATGCACGCTCGGTCGGCTGAACCAACCTGTTTTATCGTCGGCGGTTCCACATGGCGCCCTCCAGCCGAATGGCGCGTCTGGGATTGGTGGCGGGGTGGGGACGAGGAGTTCAAATCTCACAATCCTGGGCAGCGGCCACCCCCTCTTATACGCAGCCGGGGCCGGAGGATGCGCCCTCACCATTCTTTTCAAGAAATCACCGCAATTCGGGCGGCCACTTGTGCGTTCATGAACGCAGAGGGGCGGGCTCTGCAGCCGGGGACCGGATGGCGGAGCGGGCAGATACGCTGGCACCGCCTGCACAGCTCGAGAAGCACGGAGGCCGCAGCAAGCAAAAGGCGAGGGAAGTGATGGAGTCGAGCCGCAGATTCACTCGTTTCGATCCGATCACCGTCCGAGCGGCAGCACGATTGCTCCGCTTCGCGGAGGCGTACGGGCTTTCCCGCGCGGGAACCCGGGCGTACCTGCAGGAGCTCACGCTTCTCGAGCGGCACGCCGGCGCCGACGCGCACCGCGGCCTGGAGCGGCTGGCGCGCCGGCGTACCGTCCCCGGCGGTCCCGGTCTGCCCGTGCCCATCAGGCGGATCCGGATCCGGGTCCAGCCCAGTCTTGCGCAACCCGGAGCTGATACAGTCGCTCCTGGCGGGCGCGGGCGGCGCGGTACCGGCTGCTGTGCTCCGGATCCGGCGTGAAGCTCGTGCCGGGGCCGGGCTGCGCCTCGGCTGCGTCCCGAAGCAGGCCGGCTGCCTCGAGCGCGAGGAGCGCCGCGCCCCGTGCGGAAGCCTCGTGCTCCGGGGAGACGACCAGCGAGTGTCCCAGGGCATCCGCCATGATCTGGCACCAGGCGGGGTCGCCCAGCAGTGCTCCGCCGCTGGCGATGATCTCGTGATCCGCCGCACCGAAGGTCCGGAGTTGAGCGTGGAGCAGCGCGAAGCGGAGCGCCACCGCCTCCAGTCCCGCCCGGACGATCTGCTCCGGTCGGGTGGACAGGGAGAGCCCCACGATCGCAGCGCGGGCTTCCCCGTGCCACCCCGGGCTTCGTTCCCCGGCGAGGAACGGCAGCAATGTCAGTCCGTGCGAGTCTGGCTCCAGCGCGGCGACGGCCTGCTGCAGGTCGGACCCCTCCGCCACGCGCAGCGTCTCCCGCAGCCAGGCGAAGAGATTCCCGCCGTTGCTCAGCGCGCCGCCCAGGAGATAGCGGCGGCGATCGACCCGGTATTTCCAGAGCCCGGCGGGCGGCGCCGGCTCCGCTGCGTGCTCGCAGGAGCCGAGCACGCGGAGTGCGCCGCTGGTGCCGACCGTCAGCGCCATCCGCTCCGGACCCGTGCAGCCGCTGCCGAGGTTGCTGCACGCGCCATCGCCGGCCGCGGGGAGCCACGGCACCGCCTTGAGCTGTGGAAAGCGCGTGGAGAACTCCGGCACGAGGCCCTGGACGGAGGCATGGACGTCCACCAGCGGGCTGAGCTGCTCTGCGGTAATCGGGAGTACGTCCAGGACCTCCGAGTCCCAGGCGAGGCGCTCCTGGTCCAGCAGCCCGGTTCCGGAGGCCATGGAGAAGCTGCACCCGGTCCGGCCGGTGAGGCGCTGCAGGAAGTACTCGCCCGGTGACATCCAGGAGCGCGCCGCGCGGAGCCACTCCGGCCGGTTCCGCGCGATCCAGAGCAGCTTGCCCGGGACGTAGCTGGTGTGCTGGACGCAGCCGGTGCGGGCGTGGACGGCGTCTTCGTCCAGCAGGCGCTTCAACTCCGAGACTTCCCGCACGCTCCGGGTGTCTCCCCAGAGGATGACGGGAGAGACGGGCCCTCCGTCCGCGCCGACGCCGAGGATGCTGTGCCAGAAGGTCGACATGCCGACGCCGACGATCTGCTTGCCCCGCGGGCCCGCGAGCCGCAGCACGCCGTCGATGCAGCGGAGGGTTCGCTGCAGGAGTGCTTCCGCATCCATCTCCTCGCCGCCGTCCGGCGTGTACTCCGGCTCGTGCTCCAGGTCGACGCACAGCCCGGGCACCGCGGCGCCGGTGCGGTCGTAGAGGGCGGCGCGGGTGGAGGAGGTGCCCACATCCAGGGAGAGAACGTAGCTCATGAAAGGTCGGACTCCCGCCGGCCGGGTCCGCCGCGGCAGCGGGGCGCTGCCGGTCACGACCTGCCTTTCCATCATCCCGCATCCGTCGGCGGATATCCTCGTGCGGCGCGGTCTTCGGCCCGCCGCCGGAGAGTGACACGATGAATACAGAGGACCGGTTGGATCTGGACCGCCGCACCGTGCTGAAAGGCGCCGCGGCGGGCGTGGTCGGCGCGGGGCTTGCCGAAGGCGTCGCCCAGGCGCAGGACCGCGGCGCGCTCAAGGATCCGAAGATCATCACGGAGACCGTTCATTTCCGCAGCGGCGATCAGACGGTCGGCGGCTTTCTCGCCCGCCCGCACGGGACGGGAAAGCATGGCGCAGTGATTCTGGTGCCGGGGATCTTCGGCGTTTCGGACTACATGCGGGAGGCCACCGCCCAGGTTGCCCAGGCGGGATTGGTGGGGCTGTGCGTTGATTGGTACAGCGACATCGGCGGCACCCCGAAGACAGACGACTTCGCGGTGCTGCGCAAGGTGGTCACCGAGAAGGCGCCGGACCGGAAAATCGTCGGCGACGCCGTCGCGGGCATCGACTACCTGAAGAGCCGGAACTACGTGAACGGCAAATTCGGCGTCACCGGCTTCTGCATGGGCGGGCGGATCGCCCTCCTCACGGCGGCCGCTTCGCCGGATGTCGCGGCGGTCTCACCCTATTACGGCCCATTGCGGGGGAGCCAGCCCTCACCGTTCGACGTGATCGAGAAGATCAAAGCGCCAGTGCAGGGCCACTACGGCGCGAACGACATGAACCCGAAGCCGGACGACGTGCGCGAGTTCTACACAAAGCTCAAGGAGACGAACCCGCACGCGGAGTACTTCATCTATGAAGGCGCCGGGCACGCCTTCCATGACTTCAGCCGCCCATCCTACAATCGGGACGCGTCGCAAAAGGCGTGGGCGCGCACGCTGGAGTTCTTTCGGACGAACCTGAAGTAGCCGTTCCGGCAGCTCCGCAATGAGACAGGGCCCGCCGTCGGCGGCGGGCCCTGTCTTGCTGGTTCGGGGAGCGGGCGCTTACATCTCACCGGCCGGGATCGGCTCTTCCGTGGCCAGGTGAATCGGCTTATAGCCGCCCTTCGACTGGAAGTAGGCGAAGAGCGCTCCGAAGATGACGATCAGGACGCACGGTAGGATCGCCACCACCTTGAGCGCGGCGTTCGGATCGCCGCTCCCGATCAGCTTGCCGAGCCACGGGAGCGCTACGGCGACGGACAGCATTCCCGTCCCGCCGATCAGGTTGATCAGCAGCGCTCCGCCTCGCGGGAACTGCTCCGACGTCATCCCCAGCATCGTCGGCCAGAAGTAGCTCTTGCCGAAGGCGAACACGGTGGCGGCGAGGATGGCGATCACCGGAGAGGTCCCCGCGCCGAGGCTGCCCAGCCAGTAGAGGCCGATGGCGGAGATCACGGCGCACCCCAGCAGCATGCCCGTCGGCGAGACGCGGTGGGCAAGGGGGCCGGCGTAGAAGCGGAGCACGAACATGAGGCCCGCCGTGTAGACCAGGAAGAGGACGCCGCCTCCCTTGAACGCCGGCACCAGGTTCCCCATAATGGTGGGGAACCACTGATCCGGGGCAAGCTCCGTCGCGGCCGTCATCCACATGCAGATGAACAGCAGGATGAAGAGGGGCTTCGCCGTCTGCGACCACATCTCGCCGGTCGAGATGTTCGAAGAGACACGCTCCGTCTGCGGGTAGGACTGGGTGAGAGCGAGCACGAGGTAGATCGCGGCCGGCACGTAGATCAGCCCGAACTTGAGCTCCCACGGCACGTTCGCCTGGCTGAGTGCGAACGCGAGCAGACCGCCGATGACCATTCCGCCCGGCCACCATGCATGGAGCATGTTCAGGCGGTGAGTCTTGTTGTCGCTGTAGATGGTGGCGACGAGCGGGTTGATCACCCCCTCGACGAGCCCCTCGAACGCTTTGTACGGCACCCACTCGTTCTCGCGGCACCGGCTCGAGAGCACGAT
>CAYQDT010000004.1:0-17534 GCA_964416225.1 uncultured bacterium | reverse complement strand
CACGCTCGGCTCGTCGGCGGAGTTCGCGCCATTCCGGAGCCGCGGGCGTACTTCAACCCGCAGACGGTTCGGCGCCTGGGCTCAACGTCCGGGCACGCGTTCGGCGCCGACGATTCCCGCCACACCGGCCAGATCAACGCTGCCAGCTATTCGCGAAGCACCCGCGGGCGGTAGGGCGGAGCCCGGCTCTGGCCGTTCGTATCAGGACCGGCGGCGCTATCCGCCGGTCGCGGCGGGGCTCCGACGGCGGGCGGATAGCCAGGGACGCAGCGCCCACAGCGCGGCAATGTGCAGCGCCATCAGCAGGCAGAGGAGCAGTCCGGCTTCCGGTCCGAACGATCCACCGGTCCACAGCTCCGGTCCGGTGGTCCGGGTGCGGAGGATGCTGACGGGGATCTCGATCCCGCTCACGCTGAGACCGAAAACCGGTCCTTCCATCAGATTCCAGCCGGTGTGGAGAAAGATCGCCAGCCACAGGTTTCCCGTAACTAGGTACGCGGAGCCCAGGTAAAGACCGGCGAGGAGCAGCCCGACGAAGGCCAGCGGGTGCTCCGAAAACCCCGGATTCAGGCAGTGGAGCGCGGCGAAGGCCAGCGTGCTGAACGCCAATCCCACCCAACGCCCACCGGAACGCGCGGCGCTCTGCAGCAGATAGCCACGCATGCTCACCTCTTCTACGGCTGCAAACGGCAACAGGCTGACGCCGCCCAGCAGCGCGATCCACAGTGCGCCGGCTCCGCCGTTCCACGGCTGCACGTGATACCACCCGCGCGCAACACCCGTGCCGACGACGGACACGAACAGCACCCCGGCGAGGAAGAGGCCCTGGACGGCCTCTCTCACGGTGTCCCACCGCGGGCGCAGGCCGAGATCCGGAAGGCTCTTCCGCTCCAGAACTCGGGCCATCACGCCCGTGTAGATCAGCACGACCAACAGGGTCAGCCACCCGAAGAAGAGGAAGAGGGCAAACCAGAGCGGGAGGCCCATGCGCGAGGGGCCCATCAGGAGGTGCACGTACTTCGGGTCGCTCAGTCGGTCCGGATCGATGCCGCCCCCGCGGGCGTTCAGTCCGATGAACACGGAAGCCATCACGGACTGCAGACCAACTTCCAGGATCCCAAAGAGGACCAGGTAAACCAGCGCGCTGGCCCAGCCGGGCAGGCGCGGGGCCGCGGCGGCGCGCGGTTCCGGCGGTAACCGGCCGGCGAGGTGGGGCGCGGCGTCCGATGGCGGAGCGACGACTCCGGCCACCGGTAACGGCGCCCCCGCGGCGGGCGCCGCTACTTGCTCCACCCGGCCGTAGCACGCCGGGCAGTAGCGGCGTCCCAGGAGCGATCGCAGACATGAGCCGCAGTAAGGCTCGCCGCAGTATTCACAGGTTGCCGCGGCCGGTGTTTGGGGATGGAGCAGGCAGTCGGACACGGTGGTTCCTTCAGGTGCCGGTGACGCGGGTTCGGATCGTGCTTCAGCATTCCGGACGGGGCCCGGTCACCGCCGCTTCGGCGCGCCGCGAGGGAGGGCATCGGCCAGTTCAGCCGACCCCGGCCGACGCGACCGCCGTTCAGGCCTCCAATCCCGGGGCCTACCGCTGTCCCACCACGTAAATCGGGTTGGAATAGATCCAGGGGCGCTCCTCGTCCCCGATGTGCACCCACGCCTCGATCCGATAGACACCGGGATCCCGCGCTTCGTACAGCAAGTCGGCGCCGTCCACCCGCTCCAGCTCCCGACCATTGCGGAGCAGCCGGAGCGAACACGGCATGTCCGTGTGGGCGTGGAGCATCGGGCGGTCCTCGACGGGCGTTTCCCCGCCCATGTCCACGGCTTCGCCGTTGACAGCCCAGAACCGGAAGCCGGACGGATCGGCCATCCAGTCGAACGCCACGTAAGCCCGTCCGTGTTTGACGGCGTCCAGCAGGGTATCCTCGTCGGCACGCCGGGCCAGGACGTGCGTGCTCACGTACCGCAGGCTCACTTCGTAGGGATCGAACACGTGTGAGAGGAGCGTATGCCCCGGCTTCATTGCCGGGAGCAGCAGGAACGGGACCTTCTTCTTCGGTATCTCTCCCACCACTTTTCCGAGCGCATCCCTTGCCTGGATCCCGTCCTCCGTCGCCTCGAACGAGATGCCGACGTTCTGGTGCGAGTCATTGGCGGCAATCCCGACGACGTGCCGTCCCGCCTGAAGTGTGCCTTCGTTCAACCGGTCCCAGCGGTCGAGAATGGGGCGCTGCTCCGTGAAGATACTCGCAAACGCCTCCTGGGGATACGCCTTCAACGTGTTCAGCAGTGTCAGGAGCTTGAGCGGACCGTCCCCCTTCACTGAGGCGAGGAGCTTGTCGAAGCCACTCGCCAGCGCGTTCGCGTGACTGTTGTAGATCTCCATGCCGGCATACGGCGGGAGATCCCAATCGGCGTCGGTCGTCCGCTTTTCCGGGTGCGCGATGAAGGCGACGGCCGGTGGCTTGATCCGCTCGAGAACTTCCCGGGCCTTCATGTCCGGGGTCCACTCTCGACCGTCCGTCTTCCAGAGGATCAGTCCGTCACTGAGCTCCGCGCCCGGAACGAACAGCACCCCGTTCTTCTCCCCGCGTAGGCCGCTGGTGTACCAGCGGCGGTCCGGAGTGGGATGCTCGGTCATGAAGACGGCACGGACTCCGGCCGCCGTGGCCGCCGCGACGATTTGCTCCGGAGTGGCCCGTGAGTCGTGTGAAAGGTTTGAATGGGCGTGGAAAACGCAGCGGACGTCTTCGAACGGGCCGCTCCGGGGCGCCGGGTGCGCCTCCGCTCGCAGCTTCAGCGCGCCTCGCTGAAGCCCGGCCAGGTACTTTTCATTGAGGCGATCGGCCAGCGACGAAGCTGCCGGAACCGGAAGTGCGGCCGCGAGCAGCACGGCAAGGGTGCCCGCGGCACCGATACGCGCCCAAACAGAGGGATTAGTGAACATCCTGGGTCGTGTTCCCGGGCGCGGCTCCTGCCGCGCCGTCGCGCCGGGGCGGCACATCCATGGCCGCCTTGAGCGGCGCCAGGTCTCCCCCCATCATCCGGGCCATTTCCAACGTGAGCGCCTCTCCAAACCCCTCGCCGAAGAACGATACCTGGGCCTCGTAGCCGCCAAGCTTCATCTCCGCGCGCGTCAGCAGGTATCCAAGATGGTCGTTCGCCAGCCCGACGATCACCGGCCGGCGGTAGCCCTGGCGGCGGGCATGCTCCTTCAGCGCGAGCCCTAACTGGGTGATCAGCTCCCCGGGCACGGCCAGAAGGATGGCGTCGTTGACGGTGAAGTACTGGAGCAGCGTCTCGCGCCCCGAGCCGGCAAACTGCGCCTTCAGCGTCTGCGGAAGGGGGAACGTCTCGCTCTTCACGCCGAGCGTCACGCTCGAGGTGGGGCGCAGCGTTTGGTACAGGGCCAGCGCCGCCTTGCCGCCGCGCTCGCCATGGGCCTTCGCGCCGTCGAAATTGGCTTCCTCATGTGAGATATTCGGTGAGATATCGCCCTCGGCACCATTGGCGTAGAGCGCCGTCAGGCCCGGAACCTGCCGTTCCAGGTAGGCCTGGGTAAACGCCATCCAATCCCCGGAGAACTCCATGTTCTCCTCGCCCAGGACGGTCCCATGCGCGGTAAGGTCCACGAAGGCCGCGAGCGGCTTGCGGTCCGCCGAGTCGACGCGCAGCAGCCACAGCGCGGGGTCCTTGACCAGCGCGCGCCGCCGATTCCGCATGAAGGTGGGGAGTTGCGCCTCGCCGATCGCCAGGCGTGCCGGCTGCATGGAGTGGAGCGCTTCCGTTAGGGCGCGGGCCATTCCGTCCGCGAGGCGGTTGAAAACGGCGGGTTGATAGGCGCCGAGCGCGATGGTGGCGAAGAGCCCCTTCCCATAGGCGCCGGGACCGGAATGGGTGTGGGAGGCGCAGACGAGGAGGTGATCCCGGGGGAAGCCGCACTTTTCCGCAACCAGGCGGGACATCTCGGCACTCGTCCCCACGAGATCGGTGGTGAGGATCGCCACCCGGTTGGTGCCGTCATCCAGCACCAGCGCCTTCGCCATGATCGGATCATGGATCCCGGTGGAAGGCTTCCCGTGCCGCTCGCCATACCCTCCGAGCGGCGTTCCGACCGGCGGCGTCAACTCCGCGCGCCCGACGCCCGCCAGAAGGGTCCCCGCGCGTGCGGCGCTTGCCGGAAACGCAAGCAGCAGGAGGAACATCCAGAGCAGTCGGCGCATCGCGTCTCTCATGATTGCTGGGGTGAGCCGGAATCGGGCCCCGGCCGCGTCATGCCTATTCTACGGATGGTGGGCCGTGCGAAGCGGCACTCTCCGTGTTGCGGATTCGTTGGGGTGCGGCGCGGAGACGAACAGCCGCCGGGCCGACGGAGCCGAAGCAGCGCCTCCGCGCCCGGGCTCGGCGCGGAACAGCCCTTCCCGTCTACGACTCGTCCGGCGCGCCCAGCGGCGGCATCGGAAGGCTGCGGCCGGTCAGCCGCTGGTGGCATTCCGAGATGATCTGGTAGGTGTGCTCCAGATCGATCCAGCCGCGGACCTCGGTCTCCTTCTCCTCCAGGTCCTTGTAGACCCGGAAGAAGTGCTCGATCTCGCGGAGCCGGTGGCGGCTCACGTCCTCAAGCTTCCGCGTCTCTTCGTAGCGCGGATCCCGGCATGACACGGCGAGGACCTTGTAGTCGGTTCCGTGCTCGTCCGTCATCGCGAGCGCGCCAAGGGGGCGAGATGAGACGACACAACCGGGAAATGTCGGCTGGCTGCCCAGGATCAGGATGTCCAGCGGGTCCCCGTCCTCGGACAGGGTGCCGGCCACCCAGCCGTAATCGCATGGATAGTAGAGGGGCGAATAGAGGGCGCGGTCCAGGACGAACACCTCGTGGTGCAGGTCAAACTCGTACTTATTGGAGCTGCCCCGGGGTATCTCGACGATGCTGTGAATCTCGACGGGTGCGTTCCGGCCAATGGGGTAGGTGAGGAGTGACATGGTCCGCTGGTTTCCGAAACGCCGCGCGTTTCCTCTCTTGCAGAAGCGTACCGGGATGGGACACGAGGGTTATGGCTCCTCCGGAGCATCTTCCGTGGCGCCGTCCCGTCCTCTATTATGGCCCACTCCGGCGTCGATCCCGCAGGAGTTCCTCCGGCCGCGGGACCGGCCATCTTCCGCGCCCCGCGGGGGCGGGAAGCCGGCTGGTCGCCCGCCGGGGCTCGGTGATATTGCTTTCCTACTCCTCGTGCGTTCCCACCGCCGCGTCTCGCCCGGTCTCTCTGCTCCGAACGGTGGCGGATGCAGGCGCGCCGGCGCGGCCTACTGACCTGCCATGCACATTCTCTGTATCGGGGCGCACCCCGACGACTGCGATTTCTCGATGGGCGGCACCGCCGCGCTGTTCGCCCGACGGGGTGACCGGGTCAAGTTCGTCTCCGTCACGAACGGCGACCGAGGACATTTCTGGGACGAGTACCGGGAGAACCGGGACCGCCTTGCCAGCCGCCGCCTGGAAGAGGGGCGCCGCGCCGCCGCGACCTTCGGGGCGGAGTTTGAAAGCCTGGGCGTTCATGACGGCGAGGTGTACGTGACCCCGGAGCTCACGGAGCGGATGATCCGGCTCATTCGCGGCTGGGGCGACGCCGGGAACGGGCCGGACCTGGTGATCACCAACCGCTCGAACGACTATCACCGGGACCACCGCTATGGAGCGCAACTGGTGCTGGACGCGACCTACATGCTGACGGTGCCGTTCATGTGTCCGGATGTGCGCCACCTGGATCGGATGCCGGTCTTCGCCTACTGGTACGACACCTTCCGCGAGGGGGGCGCCTTCCGGCCGGACGTGGTGGTGCCCATTGACGGGGTGATGGAGGTCAAGGCGCGCGTCGCGCTGGCGCACGAGTCACAATTCTTCGAGTGGCTGCCATACAACGACGGTCGCCAGGACGCGGTCCCCGAGGACGTGGAGGGGCGCCTGGCCTACCTGCGGGCCCGCTTGGAAGCACGGAGCCGGGCTGTCGCGGAGGCGTGCCAGCGCGCGGCTCCGGAGCGGGTCCCGGCAGGGTGCCGGCTGGCGGAAGCGTTCCAGATCAGCGAATACGGCCGGACGCCCGATTCGGCGGAACTGGAGCGCCTCTTCCCCGTAACGGACTGACCCGAGGGCGCTCGCTCGCGGGAGCAGTGCCAGGGTGCGCCGGTACCTTTAGCGAGCCGCCCCAACCCACGCCACCCATCGGCCCCCCGAGCCCGGGTATTGCGAAGCACGCGGCGCTCCCTTCACTCACGATCGGTCGACCGCTTCCGGATCGACCGCTCCGCTGTACTCCGTCGATTGCTGGCGATCCGGAGGTTGCAGACCGACATGGTCAGTAACTATGGCACGCTCATTCTTCGACGTAATCCAGCCGAACATGGTGGAGCTCGTGGACGTGTGGCTCCGCCACCAGGAGCAGAACCTGGCGCTGCAGGACGTCCGTTTCCGCGTTCAAAAGGGCGAGTTCGTTTTCGTGGTCGGGCAGACCGGCAGCGGGAAGAGCTCACTGCTGCGCCTGCTCAACGGCGAGCTGAAGCCCACCAGCGGGCAGGTGTGGATCGACGGCCAGGACGTCGCCCAGATGCGCCCGCGTGATATCCCGCCGCTGCGGCGGAAGCTCGGCGTGGTCTTCCAGGACTTCCGGCTCTTGCCCGACCGCACCGTGGAGGAGAACATCGCCTTCGCGCTCCGCGTGGTCGGGATCCACGGTAAGGAGCTGCGCCAGCGGACGTTCGAGGCGCTCGAGTGCGTCGGCCTGATGAACAAGGGCAAGATGTATCCGCACCAGATCTCCGGCGGAGAGCAGCAGCGCGCCGCCGTGGCCCGCGCGATCGTGAACCGGCCCAAGCTGCTGATCGCCGACGAGCCGACCGGCAATCTGGACCCGGAGACCAGCCGGGGGATCATGGAGCTCCTGGGCCGGATCAACGACGCCGGCACGACGGTGCTCGTTGCGACCCACGATCAGCAGATCGTGGATGTGATGCGCCGCCGCGTGGTTGAGCTCAGCGCCGGTCGTCTGGTGCGTGATGAAGTTCGGGGCCGCTACGGAACGCCGGCCTCCGCTCCCGAAGTGAGTCCGGAACTGCTATGCTCGCGAACCTAGGCTTTTTGATCCGGGAATGCTGGCTGAACATCCGCCGGCAGGGGTTGATGACCCTGGCATGCATCAGCACGGCCGCCATCGCGCTCACCATCCTGGGTGCGTTCGTGGTGGTCGCCTGGCACATCCACGCGGTGGCGGAGCGGGTGCCACGCCAGTTGGAAGTCCATGCCTTCCTCCGCACCAGCGCCACGCGCGAGCAGGCGCTCAGCCTGGTGGACCAGGTCCGGGGGATGCCCGGGGTCTCCGTGGTACGGCTGGTGACCCGAGAAGAGGCCTGGGCGCAGATGCGCAAGAGCTACCCCAACCCGTCCGACCTGGAGGGTCTCAAGGAGAACCCGCTTCCCGACAAGCTGGAGATCCGCACGGTGCTTCCGGCGGACACGCTCAAGGTTGCGGACGCGGTGCGCGCGCTTCCAGCCGTTGAAAAGGTGAACGAGGAGCGAGCGCTGCTCCGTAATCTGCTGGCGATTGCCAACGTAATCCGGATTGCGGGGATCATCGGCGTGGCGCTGCTGGCCCTGGGGACGGCTTCGATTGTCGGTAATGCGATCCGGATGACGCTCTACGCACGCCGCCGCGACATCCGGGTCATGCAGCTCGTCGGAGCCACCAACGGCTCTATCCGGCTGCCCTTCGTGCTGGAAGGTGTCAGCGTGCGCGCCCTCGGCGGCGCCGCGGCGTTCGGTTTGATGGCGGCCGCGCTGCGCTACTTTGACCTGCGCGTGCTTCCGTCTCTGCCCTTCGTGAGTGAGCTGCACCTTTCGATCAGTATTCCGCTGCTCTGCGGGATCCTCGTCGGGGGCGGCGCGATCCTGGGCCTCTTCGGAAGCTTTTTCTCACTGCGCCGCTTCCTGAAGCCGGCGTAGACGGGCGGCATTGCCGCCTCCGTCATTCACCACCGGCTGGCCTGACGCCCGGCACTCCACCGGGCGAGCGTGTGTACCATGCTCCCTCGACCGACCCATCCGTTCCTCTGCCCGGCCCTCTGCGCCCTCGCGTTCACGCTTTCCACAGCCGCCGTACCCGCGGGCGCCGCCCTCCACTCGCGGCACGCCCATCGAGCGCCGGCCGGCGCGGAGAGCGGCTTCAAGGTGAAGGTGGCCGCACGCAAGGCCAAGATCGTGGCGCTCCGCAAGCGGCTCAAAAACCTCTCGGCCAAGCGAGCGGCGAAGCGGGCGGAGATCCGAGAGACCCGGCAGACCCAGCACCGCCTGTCCGATCAGGTAAATCAAAGCTACGAGCAGTTGGAGACGGCGCAGAACGCGCTCAAGGACTCCGCGCGGAAACTGCGACAGGCGGAGGTTGCAGTGGCGGACGCCGGGAAGCGGCTGCACGACGCGGAGCTCCGCCTTGCCGTCCAGCAGCGCAGGTTCGGGCGGAGAATCGCCGTCTCCTACCGGGACGGAGCGGTCTCCTATGCAGACGTGCTGCTGGGGGCCCGGAACCTATCGGACTTCATGGACCGTCAATACTACGTGTCCAGGGTGGTGAGCCAGGACGCCGGGCTTCTGGCGGAGCTGCGGGAGGCCCAGCGAGAGGTCGCGCGGCAGCGCCGCCAGGTCCTGCAGCGGCAGGCGGCACTGGCACAGGCTCACCGCGAGAACGCTGACTGGGTTCAGCGGGTGGCGGCGCAGGCGGAGGCGCGCGAAAAGCTGCTGCGGGCGGTTCAAAACGAGGCGGCCCTGCAGGAGCAGCAATTGCAGGAGCTGGAGCAAGACTCGCAGGACGTTCAGGGAGCGCTGGAACGGGAGCTGGCGCGGCGCCTGGCCAATCCCCGCGCCTATCACGCTCTGCCCGCGTGGTCCGGGCGGTTCCTGCTGCCGGCGCGCGGCCGGATCACCTCCGGATTTGGGTACCGATATCATCCCGTCCTGCATTACCAGCGGCTCCATTCGGGTATTGATATCGGGGTAGGAGTGGGGTCGCCGGTGTTCGCGGCGGCGGATGGAGAGGTCTTCTTCGCTTCATTGCGGGGGGGTATGGCCGCTGTATAATCCTTCTACACGGCGGTAATATCTCGACGTTGTACGGGCACTTATCACGAATCGACGTGCGATCGGGGCAGATGGTCCACCGGGGACAGATGATCGGCGCCTCGGGAAATTCCGGTCTGAGCACCGGCCCGCACTTGCACTTTGAGGTCCGGCGGAACGGGGTTCCCGTGAACCCGCTCTAACCCGCCGGACGGAGACCAGTTGGATGAAGCAGAAAGAGCAGGTCTGGATCGTTTCTGCTACCTGTCTGAGCCTGGCCGGCTTTTCCTTTTTTGCCGGCTACGGGGCTCGCTACCTCTACTCGAACCTGGCGCACGGCGGACGCCTGGCCGGTTCTCCCCTTGGTTTACAGCTCGCTTCCGCACAGCCGCGGGGGCTGGGCCCGGACCTGCGCCCGGCCGAGCTTTACATGGAAGTCCTCAAGAAGCTGCAGGTGTACTACGTCGAGCAGCTTCCCAACGAGAGCCAGATCTCGCTGAGCTCGGTGGACTACATGCTGAACCAGCTCGGCGATCCGAATACCCGGCTGCTGACCAGGCCGGAAGTGGACGCCGTCCAGGCTGAGGCCCGCGGAGAATATCCGGGCCTGGGCGCGGTCCTTACGATCACCCGCTACAACAACCATGAAGGCGACACGCCGCAGATGACGAAGAGCGGCCAGCCGGCGACTAAGGTGGTGGGGAAGCTCCCGGCCACCGCGCCAAAAGCGGAGGAGAAGTCCGCGCCGTCTCCGGGCGTGCGCACCATCACGGTGGTGTCCGTGGCCCCCGGCAGCCCGGCGGAGAAGGCGGGACTGAAGCCGAAGGACCACATTACGGAGATCGATGGGCACTGGATCGCTCCGGCCCACGTCTCCTACCGGATCCTGACGCAGCTCACCGATGATCTCGGTCCGCAGGACGGCCGGCCGGTTGATCCGGACAACCGCCCGCAGGAAGCCACCCCGCGTACCGAGCGCGAGAAGCTGAACAAGGAAGCGACCGAGGCCCGGGCGAAGTGGAAGAACTCCACCGAGATGCCGCTGGTCCTTCCGCAGCTCGTCACGCCCAATGGCGGAGAGCACGAGCTGACGATCGAGCGCGGCCTTCCGGTCAAGACCATTAAAGTCCACGTCACCCTGGGCAGCACGACCTTCCAGCCGGTCTCGTCCCGAAAGCTGAGCGCGGAGACCGGCTATCTCCAGATCCTCGCCTTCAGCGGCTCGACGGCACAGCAGGTGGGAGACGCGCTGTCCGGCTTCCAGACGAGCGGCGTGAAAAACCTGGTCGTGGACCTGCGAAACAGCGCCGGCGGGAGCCTGGAGGCGGCCCAGGAAGTGGGCGGTCTCCTGATGGGCGACGCCAAGCTGGCGGTGCTCCGATCGCGCGACGCGTCGGGTAAGCTGGTAGATCACCCGCTGCAGGCGAAGGGCGGCGCGCCGAAGTGGCGGCCCGCCGCGGTCTCGGTGCTCGTGGACGGCGGAACGGCCGGCACCTCCGAGCTGCTGGCCGCCGCGCTTCACGAGAATCTGGGTGCGAAGCTCGTCGGCAGCACCACCTTCGGCGACGGCACCGAGGAGATGGTCGCCCGCCTCGACAACGGCACCGGCGTCTCGATTACCCGGGCACACATGCTCACTTCCCGCGGCGTTGAGTTCGACGGCAAGGGCCTTCCGGCGGACACCGCGGCCGGGAGCGACCCGCTGGAGACGGCCGTGAAGAATCTCACCCGCACGGGTTTGGCCCGGAACGGCTCCTAACCACGGCGACACTGGGGATGGAAACTGGAGATTTGTGATCCAATGACACGCAGTCGTCTTTTCTCAACCGTCGTCGCCGTGGCCGTGGTCGGCTCGTTTGCCGCGGGCGTGATGGCCCCGGAGCTCCAGGCCCAGGGCGGCCTGCCGGAGGTCTTCTCGAACCTGCGGCCGGGCGGCGGGCGGGACCTGGACCCGGTCAACACCTATAGTAAGGTGCTGCAGCTCATCAAGGACAACTACAGCGGCGATAAGCCGACTCCCACCGACCGGCTCCTCACGGAAACCGCCGTTCGCGGGATGCTGGCGGCGCTCGACGACCCGTATACCCGCTACCTGAACCGTGAGGAGTACCGCGCGCTTCGCGAGGAGAACACCGGCGAGTTCGAGGGCATCGGCGCCCAGCTCGAAGGCGTCCCGACGCACGAGGGCTACGTCCGGATCAGCAAGCCGATCCCGAACGGACCCGCGGAGAAGGCGGGGGTGAAGCGGGGTGACCTGATCGCCAAGGTAGACGGCAAGTCCGTGGTGGGACTCTCCGTGGACGAGGCGGTCAAGCTCATCCGCGGTAAGGCGGGGACCGCCGTCCATCTCACGGTGCTGCGCCGCCCGGACAACAAGCCGCACGAAATCACCATCACCCGCGCTCCCGTGGAGTTCGAGGTGGTCGACTACCGGCTTATCGGCGGTGAAGCCGGGAAGCCGGGAGATATCGGCTACATCTCGCTGGCTCAGTTCAACGAGATGGCGGACCCGAAGATCGAACACGCCATCAAGGATATGGAAACCCGCGGGATGAAGGGCTGTGTCCTGGATCTGCGGGGGAACCCGGGCGGGCTGCTGGACGCGGCCATCGATGTCTCGAGCCGGTTCATCCCGGCGAACCGGGGCGTGGTGATCATCGTCGAGTCCGGCGGTGACCGGGAGGTGCGGAAAACGATCGGGCGGAAGTACCTGGAGCACTGGCCCCTCGTGGTGCTCGTCAACGGCACCAGCGCCTCGGCCTCGGAGATCGTGTCCGGAGCCATCAAGGACAACAAGGCCGGCCTGATCCTGGGCAAGACGACCTTCGGCAAGGGCCTCGTGCAGACCGTCGTGCCGCTGGAAGACGGCTCCGCATGTATGATCACGACCGCGAAGTACCTCACGCCGAACGGGAACGACATCAACCGGTCCCGAACGCAGCGGGGCGGGGTGCAGCCGGACGTGACGGTTGACGTGACCGAGGATGAGTTCCTGGGCGGCAAGGATCCGCAACTGCAGCGGGCGATCGACCTGCTGCATGACAACATCCGCAGCGGAAAGCCGCTTCCGATCGGGGCGAATGCGGGAGCGGAGAGCCACTGATCGGGCGGGCGCGGAGACGATAAAGTGCGTCGGCGCTGCCGCCGATAATAAGGAGAGGGGCCGCAATCCCGGCGGCCCCTCTCCTCTGTTTTGCGGACCGCTGCCGCTTCCTTCTCGTGGACGAGGAGCGGACCTGACGGGTACCCGGGCCTGGCTCCAGCAGGAGCCTGCCGTAGCCGGGTCCGCTCTCCGAGGACCCGTAGTTTTACGTCCAGGCCAGGAGGTAGTATGGCTACACGGCGCGGTTCATCCGGTAAGAAGGGCGGCGGTGGCTTTGGCGATCTGGCCGGAAAGCTGGTGCTCTACGCACTGGCGACCGTCGGCGGGTGCTATATCGGCGGCAAAGCGCTGAACCTTCTGCCGCACGATGAGCTTCCGAAGCGAATCCCGGATCTTCCGTTTACCCACACGAGTACCTTCACTCCGCCGCGACACACGGCGCCGCACCGGGAGCGACCCGCCGCCCGCCCGGATAGTACCGTCGCCAGCGACGAGGTTGGACGGGGCGACGCGGATCCGGCGCCCGAGCGTGAGAAGGACCCGGCCGACGCCGCGCACCTCGATGACGCGAAGGCGACCGCACGCGGCGAGTCGGACGAGATCGGGCGCGGCGAGGCGGATACCTCTCAGCTTCCCGAGGTGACCATCCAGGAGAAGGCGTCGCCCCACAAGGGGAAGGAGCTGGATATTCCGGCGCAGCTTGCGGTGATCGGCAAGGGCGCGGCCGCCGCGCTGCCGTCCGGTTTGAAGGCGGGCGCGCAGCCCGCGGGCGGCGGTGACACGCCGGTTCCGGGTAAAACCGCCCCACCCCACCCCTTCCCCCCGGTGGAAGTCGACCGCGGCAGCACCTCCCGGAAAGAGGTGGCGCTCACGTTCGACGCCGGGTCAGATTGGAAGCCGGTGCGTAAGATCGTGGAGACGCTGGCGGCGGAGAACGTGAAGAGCACCTTTTTCCTGACCGGTGAATGGGTGAAGAAAAATCCCCGGAGCACCCACCTGATCGCCGAGTCCGGACACGAACTGGGGAACCACTCCTGGGACCATCCGGCCTTTACCGGTCTGAGCGACGACGCTATCAAGGATCAGCTTCGCCGCACGGACGAGATCATCGAAGAGACGGTGGGGCGGTCGAGCCATCCCTACTTCCGGCCCCCGCTGGGGGCGCGCGATACGCGCGTCAAACGGGTGGTGGGGGAGCAGGGATATCTGACGATCTACTGGACCCTCGACTCCCGCGACTCGGTCGACAAGGGGATCACGGCGGAGCAAATTCGAGACCGGATCCTCGCGAAGACTCGACCGGGCAGCATCATCCTGATGCACTGCGGCAGCCGGGCGACGGCGGACGCACTCCCGGAAATCATCAAAGGCCTTAAGGAGCGCGGCCTGACCCCGGTTCCCGTCAGCCGGCTCCTCCAGCAGTAGCCGCGGGGCGGCAGATCGCTGCCGGGCCGCCTCCATCCGGAGCCCAACCACGATTCACGGACTTTAGCCAACCATGAGCCATTCCCTTGAGGAGACCGTCACACGGCTGCGCCAGCGCCTCTGGATCGAGCGCGGGCTCTTCGTGGGCGCCGCGGCCGTCTCGCTGGGCGTGTGGCTGTATCCGGCCATCGCTCCTTCCGCATCCGTCATCACCGTGGACGGCCGGCCCGTGGTGTCGCTGAAGGAGCGGCCCGCCGCGGATGCCGCGCTCGCCGAAGTGAAAGCGAAGGCCGGCGCCGGGCCGGGCGCGGAATTTGCGCAGGTGGTCCGGATCACCCGCGGCCGGCCATCGGCCCTGACCGTGGCCGATCCGCATGCGGCGGCCGCCCGCCTGAAGCCGATCTTGAAGCTCCGGGCGCAGCGCGGGGTGATCTACGTGGACGGCCAGGCGGTCGCGGCGCTTCCGGATACCCGCACGGCGCAGGGAGTGCTGGACCAGATCCAGGCGCGCTACACCTCCGGTGTGGCGAAACTGGCGGCCGCTCCCGTTTTCAAGGAAAAGGTGGAGGTGCGCAGCGAGGCCGCAGAGCAGGACCTCTGGGCGGACGCGGAGACAGCGGTCGGACTCCTCACCGGTGAGGGCAGCGACGACGGCAGCCATACCGTCCTGCCCGGGGAAACGGCGTGGAAGATCGCGCGCAAGTACCGCCTCTCGGAGGCCGAGTTCCGCACTCTCAACGCGGGCGCAGACCTCAGGCGCCTGCATGCCGGGCAGACGCTCCGCGTGAGCGAAGCCGCCAAGCCCCTGGTGACGGTGGTTACGGAGGGCCAGACGACGCGCGACGTGGTCCTCTCCTACGAGACCGTGATCCACCGCTCGCCGGCGATGTACACCGGCAAGCGGGTGCTCAAGCAGGCTGGAAAGCCGGGCCGTCAGCACATCACGGAGAAAGTCCGCTTCGAGAACGGCGTGCCGGTCGCGCGGCAGGTTCTCTCGCGGACGGTCCTCACGCATCCCCAGACCAAGATCGTGGTGTTGGGCGGAAAGCCGCGGCCCGCCGGGGCATGACGGGCGTCGCGGCTTGCGGCTCGCGCGGTGGACCGGAAGGGACCGGATGGCCCGGGTGAGATTCCGCCTCCCTCAATTCACCACGCGGGTGCCGTTCACCACGAGCGGCGCGGCGAAGACATTCATCAGTGCCTCGTCCTGCGGCGGCTCCAACTCGTCATCCGCATCCATCAGGGACGAGGCCATCTCTCCGCCGGCAGCGGCGCGCGCCGCGCCCCGGAGCACCGTCGAGAGGCCGAGCGCCAGCAGCTCGCTCACGACCTCCTCCTGCCGCAGTCCGCCCATCTCCTCGAGGATCGCGCTGGCGAGCTGGAACTGGACCGCGCCGAGGTCCTGGAGCCGGAATCGGGCATCGATGTCCAGGGCGAGGGTCTGCCCCTTAGTCTCCCGATCACGCGCCTGCTCCATGATATCTTCCACGCGGCGAGCAATCCGCCGCAGCACCACGGCATCTCCCTGTTCCGATCCGATCACGAGTCCCCTCCTTACTCCCACGGCGCCGACCCGCTTGCCCCTCCGGGATCGCGGTGCCAGTGGCTTATGCCCACATTCCAGCAAGCACAATCCCGCAAAACGGTGGACCCATCGAACCGAAGATGGACGGAACGGCCCCGACTCTACCCGGGTCCGAGTGCCACCAGGCGCTCGGGCGTACCCACCAGCAGCATTCGGTCCAGTGGAAGGATGGTCGACATACCGGAGCTCTCTCCCAGGGCCGCCGCCGTGTCCAGCACCTCGAGCTCGTGCCCGTCCACCGCGGACCGAACGTGAATCTTGCTCTCGATAGGGACGTAGATGCGGTCTCCCGCCAGGGCCGCGAAGCCGACCACTCCCGGAACCTGCGGGTCCCAGCCCCACTCGCGGGCGCCGTCCGCCAGACTGATGGCCTGGAGGTAGTCTCCGCACACGTAAACTCGCTTCTCGTCCGCCGCGAAGATCGACCCCATCGTGTTGCCTCCGGGACCCTTGGGTGAGGACCAGAGCAGCTTCAGGGTCGCCGGGTCGATTGCGATCAGGTCCGTGCCCCAGCGGGGCGCGAAGACGACCGGGCCGGTTCCCGCCACCACCAGGCTGATCGGCTCATTCACAAGGCTGCCGCCGTAATCGAAGCTCCCCTGATAGGTGGCGCGCCGCTCCGGCGTGTAGTGGTAGATGAGGCGAACTTCCCCGGTGAGCGCGTCGACCGCGTTCAGCGAGTAGAGCGGGCTCTCGATCCAGACGAGTCCGTCCCGCACGGCTGCCGGCGAGCCGTCGGTGCGCATGAAGGGATCGCTGCCTGCCCCCAGGTAGGTCGTCCAGAGCGTCTCCCCGGTGCTGGCATTCAGGGCGACGGCGTTGAACTCCGTGATCCCGCCCTTGAAGGTGGCGGTACCGGTGTAGATGACATTGCCGACCACGATAGGGGAGTTGTAGAACACGGTCTTCACTTCACCCCCGCCCACCCGGCGCCACACCTGCTTGCCGGTCTGGGTGTCAATCGCGGCGATGGCAAAATCAGTGGGCCAGGTCCCCTCGATCGACCTGAGGGGCATCCGGGTGATCAGCAGGCGCCCGTTGAGCGCGGGGACGGCCTGCACCGCCCGCCCCCCGCGGCCGCCGTAGCCGCGGAAGCCGGCGGCACCGGCGTCCTGGTTCCTCGGCGTCTCCTCCGGCTTGAGCGTCCAATCCTCCTGGTCCCAGAGCCGGGCCCCGGTGGCGCGGTTGAGAGCGCTCACATTGCGCGGGCCCTGCACCCAGACCCGATCTCCCGCCACCGTAGGGAACGAAAGCAGGCTGAAGCGCTGGCGGTTCGGCGTAACCAGCACCACCCCGCTGAAATTGGCGTTCGGGCCGGTCGCGGTGGTGGGATAGTCATACGCCCAGAGCTTCTTCAGCGGGCCCGAGAGCGAGGGACCCTGCTGGCGGGTTCCAGCGGGGCCGGCAAAGGAGCTCCAGCCGTCCACGGAGCTCGCCGGGACCGGGTGCAGGCCCTTCGCGAACCGCTCCGCGGCGGCGGCGCCGGTGATTTTCTGGCCGCCGACCTCCAGCGGCAGTGCGCCGAACTCCTTCCGGACCCGGTCGAGCGCCGCCCGCGCCTCGGCGGGTTTTCCGGCTGCGTCGGCCGCCAGGGCGTAGCGGAGGAGGGTCGGGGCGGTGCTGCCGGAGTCCTTCACCAGCCGCGCGTAGGCGGCGCGCGCCAGCTCCGGCTGACCCTCATCCAGCGAGCGGGCGGCCAGCCATTGCAGGGCGGGAGTGGAAAAAGAGGTGAAGCGGTAGCGCTCGAATACCTCCCGCATCCCCACGCGATCATGCTCCGCCAGCGCCTTGTCGTAGATCCGCTTGGCGTCGGCGTCCCGGAGCGCCCGGTAACGCTGGCGCACCGTGGGCGGCAGTGCGGCGAGAAGCTGGTGACAGTGAGCCCGGACCCCCACCAGGAACTCCTCATCCCGCGTCAACACCAGGTCCCGGGGGTCGTCCACCAACTCCTGATAGGTGTTCAGCCAATCGTCCCACAGCTTTTGACCCTGGAGCCGGGTGAGCTTGTCGAGCTGCTGCTTGACGTGCGCGCTGGTGGAGAACGTCGGTACGAACTCCGCGCTCTTGCTGCTCTGGGCGCGCACGGCGGTGATGGAGCCCGGCGTGAGGGCCAGGGCGCAGCCGCCGATCGTTACCAGTGCCAGCGCCCGCAATGACGTACTTCGCGCGGCGCGGCGGCGAGCGAGTCGTGGAATGCTCAGGGGCATGGGGACGCTCCCAATCGATTGACGAGTGCGAATATGGTGAATGCCAGGATGAAACCGCCCGCGGGCGCTGCGGCGGGAGGTTACGCTTCGGGCGAAGCGATCAGTTGCAAGTGT
>CAYQDT010000003.1:11301-19659 GCA_964416225.1 uncultured bacterium | reverse complement strand
AAGCCCGGGTGGCCGCGGGGCCGGGCTGCCCTCCGCGGTGACTTGTCGCCGGCCGCCTCGTCTCGAATCCCCCTCACTCCCGATGCTTGATCTGGTGTTCATGGGAACCGCCCCCTTCGCGGTGCCTTGCCTCGAGGCCCTGCTGGACGCCGGCCACCGGGTAGCCGCCGTCGTCAGCCAGCCGGACCGGCCGCACGGCCGGGGGATGAAGCTCCAGCCGTCGGCAGTCAAGGCCGCCGCGCTGGCGCGCGGCTTACCGGTCCTCCAGCCCGAGCGCGCCTCGCGTCCCGAGTTCGTCGACCAGCTCGAGCACCTCCGTCCCGACGCCCTCATCGTGGTGGCCTACGGACAGATTTTACGGACTGCCGTACTCGAAATACCGTCACTTGGTTGTGTGAATGTACACGGCTCCTTGCTGCCCGAGCTCCGCGGAGCCGCGCCCATTCAATGGTCGATCATCCGTGGCCTCCGGGAGACGGGCGTCACCACGATGTTCATGGACGCGGGGATGGACACGGGAGACATGATTCTGAAGCGCGCGCTCCCCGTTCTACCGGAGGACACCTCGGCCTCGCTGGGGGCAAAGCTGGCGGCACTGGGCGCGCCCCTGCTCGTTGAAACCGTGGCCCGCCTGGAAGCTGGAACCGCCCCGCGGGAGCCGCAGGACCCCGCTCGCGCCACCTACGCTCCGATGCTCGAGCGCCAGGACGGCGCCGTGTGCTGGGAGTGGAGCGCGGAGACGATCCGGAACCGAATCCACGGCTGCAACCCCGCTCCGGGCGCGTTCGCGCGCCGGGACGGCAGCGTGGTGAAGCTGTGGCGCGCGGAGGTGGTGGAGGGTCCCGCTGCCGCTCCCGGGACGGTGCTGGATGCCTCGCGCCTGGTGGTGGCCACCGGAGCGGGGGCGCTCCGCCTGCTGGAAGTGCAGGCGGAGAACCGCGCCCGGATGGAAGGAAGCGTCTACAGCCGGGGCTACCATGTAGCTCCGGATACGGTCTGGGAAAATGGACTGCCCGACCGCTGACCGGCCGACGATAAAAGAGGGAGCCAGACCGTGGATCGATCCGGCGTCTCATGGGAAGAACAGTACCGGACCAGGCTGCCCCTCCCCGGATTGGCAGCCACGCCGCCTGCCTGGCCCGTTTGTGAAGGAATTTTCGATTTTCTTAGCCAACTGAACGACAACGCGCCAGTCCCGCACCAGTTAAGGCACTTATCCTTCATCGATCTCTTGCCCGCAGCACCAGGCAGGGAGGCGCGTCAATGAGTCTGCAAGCCACGGAATCAACGGTGGACGAGCGGCTAGAACAAGGAATTGCGCTCAAGGTAGAAGGGCGCTATGACGAGGCAGAACGGGTCGTCCGCGCGATTCTGGCGGAAAACCCGGATTATGCTCTGGCACGCCGCGAGTTGGGGCTGATCCTCAACTTCACCGGAATGTTCGACGAATCGATCGACGAGTTGAAACGTGCCGTCGAGCTGGACCCGCAATTCCTGCCGGCCCGGGTAGACCTGGCGCTCGCCTACTCGATGCTCGGGTTTATGGACGAAGCCAAGGTGGAATTGGAGGCGGTTCTCGAGGTCGACCCCACCAATCCTGCCGCGCTCCGTCACATCGTCTACTTCCAATAGCAGACGGGCGCCGGGTACGGCGGTGCCGGCGCTGATGGCGAGGCGGACGCCATCACCGGGCATCTAGCACCATGCCGGAGCGGCGCGAGTGGACCCATGTTCTTGCTGCGCGTGCCTAAGGTTACGGAACTACTGGAACGGTGGGGGTATCTCTGCCGCTGGCGCGCGGGTATGGTCCTAGATCTGCGCCGTCTCCAGGAGGCGCCCCGTCTTCCCGACGGCTATTCGGTGCTTCCGTGGGACCCCGCCCGCCTCCCCGAAGTGGCCCAGACGGATTACCTGGCCTACCGCGGCACCCTGGACGCGCAGCTCTACTGGGATTACCTCGCCTCGGCCACCGGGTGTGAGCGGATGTGGCGGGAGGCGATTGCGGGCAAGTTCGGCCGCTTCGACGCGGAGCGAAGCGCCCTGCTCCTGCGAGACGGTCAGGTCTGCGGCGATGTGATGGCCGCCGTGCGCTCGCCCCGCGAGGCGTTCATCGGCAACCTGGCGGTGGCGCCCGCGCACCAAGGCGGAACGGGCTCCGCACTGCTGCTCCACTGCCTCTGGCGATATAAAGGAGCCGGCTTCCACCGGGTCGGTCTGGCGGTGACGCTGGAGAATGAACGCGCGCTGCGGCTCTACAGCCGGCTCGGATTCAAGAAAAACGGAGAGTTCCCCCTGGTGACCCGGCCGTCCGCGGGCGCGCCACTCCTGAAGACGCATGGCAACGCTTGATGCCCCCGAAAGCTCTGTGCAGAGCCTCCTATCCCGGCCCGGATTCCGGCAGTTCCTCAAGTTCTGCATCGTAGGCGCCAGCAGCACGGTCATTGACTTCGGCGTCTACCTGCTCCTCATGGAAGTCGCGCACCTGCCCCGCGTGATCGGGGCCGTGGCGCTGGCGCGGACTCTGGCCCAGTGCGTCTCCTTCTCTCTCGCGGTGACGAACGGCTTCATCTGGAATAGCCGCTGGACGTTCCGCCACCGGGGCGGCGGCACCGCCGGCACCCGCTATGCGAAGTTCGTGCTCACCAACGTGGTCGGGCTCGCCCTGAACCTCTCCATCCTCCAACTGGTGGCGCACCTGCTTCCGCAGAGCGTGGCCGGATGGCTTCCGGTGCACCTGAACGATCCCGCCGGGTTCATCGGGAAAATCGTGGCGACCGTCTGCGTGCTGTTCTGGAACTTCACGGCCAGCAAGTACTGGACGTTCAACGGCTGATCCTTTGACCACCGCCCCTGTGCTGCCGCCGGCCGACCCTTCCGGACCGCGAGTTTCGCGAACCGGCGAGCGATGGCTCCTCACGCTCTTTCCGCTTCTGGCCCTGCTGCTGCTCTGGCCGGTTCTGGCCGGACACCGGGTGCTGCTACCGGCGGAATACCTCCTGGCGTTCCGGCCCTGGGGCTCTCCCGCGGCGGCGGAGCACCTGCCGCAGTGGAATGTGCTCCAATGGGACGGGCTGGCGGAGTTCTACCCCTGGCGGCTCCATGCCGCCCGCTCGATGGCGGCCGGGCGGATCCCGCTCTGGAACCCCTACGTCATGTGCGGCACGCCGTTCCTGGCGAACAGCCAGTCCGCGCCGCTCTACCCGCTTCACCTGCTCTATTACCTGCCCCTCGGCCTCCCCACAGCGGTCCGAATGGGATGGGTGGCCTGGCTGCACCTCTCGCTGGCCGGCGGCTTCGGCTTCCTACTCGCCCGGGAGCTTGAGGCGCGGCCGAGCGCGGCGGTTCTAGCCGGCGCGGCGTACGAGCTCTCCGGGTTTGCCGCGGCGTGGCTCGAGCTGCCCAGCTTCCTCTCAGTCGCCTGCTGGATTCCCCTGCTGCTGCTGCTCATCGGGCGCGCCGTGCGGAGCGGATCGTTCCGGACGGCGGCGGCCGCCGGCGGGGTAACGGGCCTGATGCTCCTGGCCGGTCACCTGCAGATTGCGTTCTACGGCCTCCTCGCCGCAGCTGCTTGGTGGCTCTGGGAGACGATCGCGCTGCAGCGCGCTGGTGGGCGGCAGGCTCTGGTTCGCTCCGTCGGGATCGGCTGCGTCCTCCTTGGAGTGGGAATGGCCCTCGCCGCGCCGCAGATGCTCCCATCCGTTGAGCTGAGCCGCGTGTCCCACCGGGTCGGCAAGCCGAGCTTCGCTGGCTATACCGGCTACCTCGGTCTGGCCCTGCCGTGGCAGAACTGGGTGACGCTCCTGGTGCCCGATTACTATGGCCTGCCCGGCCGGTCCGATTTCTGGGGGTTCTGGAAATACGGGCCGCCGAACACCATGGAGTATGCCGGGAGCGTGGGAGCCGCGGGCTTCGCACTGGCACTCATCGGTCTGGCGCGCGGGCGGCGGGTAGACCGCCGCGCCGGCCTGCTGGGCGCCATCGGGCTGCTCGCGCTGCTGCTTGCCGCCGGCAGCCCGCTCTGCGCTCTGCCCTATTTCCTGGTTCCGGGCTTCGCCCAGACCGGCTCGCCGGCCCGATCCCTGGTCCTCTTCTGCCTCGCGCAGGCGCTGCTCGCAGGCCTCGGGCTGGAACGCGTCCTGCGCCGCTCCGAGGAACGATGGGGCCGTGCCGCGGGCGCCCTGGCAATCGGCGCGGGAACGACGGTGCTCCTCTTCCTGGGTCTTCACCTCGCTACCCCCGCCCTGCTCCCCCCCATCGGCACGGACGTGGAGCCCTTGCTGCGGAGCGTGACCCAGCCGGCGCTCATCCGGGCCGCGGGCGCCGCCGCGCTGGTGGCCGTGGTGCCGGGGCTCCTGCTCTGGCTCTTCCGAGAGGAGCCCCGGCGCCGCACCGCTGCCGCGGGCTGGGCGGCGGCGGCCGTGGTAGCCGGCGGGCTGCTCCTCCTCGACGGTGCCTACAATCCGGATGCGCCCAGGAAGTCCGTCTATCCGGAGACGCCCGTCACGTCGGCCCTGCAGCGAAGCGCTGCCCGCGCGGCAACCCTCAACACGGCCTGGGACGTGGTCCGCTTTCCGCCCGCGCTGCTGCCCCCGAACTGCTCGCTGGCGTATGGCTGGCGGGACGGTCAGGGCTACGATTCCCTGGAACTGGGCCGGTACCGGGCCCTTGCGAATGCCATTGCCGGGGGAGACGCGGCTCCGGCTGCCAACGGGAACATCGTCTACCTCAAGAACGGGCCCTCGCAGTTGCTCCCGCTGCTGGCGGCCAGGCTCATAGTGAGCGCGGAACCCGTCCGCGCACCCGGATTCGCACCGGCTCACGGTTTCCCTCCGGGGCCGCCCTACGTCTACGAGAACAGCCTCGCGCTTCCGGAGGCGTACGTCGCCGGGACGTGGCGGGCCGCGGAAGACCCGGCGGCGATCGATTACCTGCGCGCGCGCGGGCCGGGGGACCTGCTGGATACGGCGGTGGTGGCGCCCGGAGCCGGCGTGCTCCCGCCGCCGGACCGCGCCGCACCCGCGCCTCCCGAGCCGGATCCGGCCACAGCGGTTGTGCTGGAGCGGCTTTCTCCGCAGCGGATCATCGCGCGCGCCCATCCGGACCGCACCACGCTCCTGGTCCTCGCGGAAGCGCTGGCCCCCGGATGGAAGGCGCGGCGGCTCCAACCCGACGGGACCCGCCAGCCACTGACCATCCACCGCGCGAATCTCGCGTTCCAGGGTGTCTTCCTCCCCGCCGGACCGGCCGCCGTGGAGTGGCGCTACGAGCCCGCCTCGTTTCGCCTGGGTCTCTTTCTGGGGCTCACGGCGCTGGCCGTGCTGGCCGGGGTAACGGTCTCCCGCCGGCGTCCCGTCCGGCTATAAAAGCAGCGCGCACGCACCGTCCGCTGCCGCGGGTTCCCTCTCACGGTGCAGCGGACTGGCTGCAATCCCGGCTCCCATGGCCTTCGCCGCGTCGGCGGCGACGGTCGATCACCACCCGACGGCCCGCTCTACGGCCGACCCCTGCCGGCAATATCCGGGGTTTCAGGCCCCTCCGGCTGCGGAACAATGGGCGCAACGGCCGGGGCGCTCGCCGGGCCAACCGGGTTCATCGAACGACGGGTACCACCTACCACCAGAATGAAGGGAGCCTATGTACCACCACGTCAAGAAGCTGATGTATACGGTCAACGTCGGAGATCCGGACCCGCGGTTCGGCAACATGCTCCTGGAGCAGTTCGGTGGCGCCAACGGTGAGCTCGCGGCGGCGATGCAATACTCCGTGCAGGGCATCAACTGCGAGGTTGCCGAGCTGAAAGACCTGCTCATGGATATCGGGACGGAGGAGCTCAGCCACCTGGAGGTCATCGGGACCCTGGCGCGCATGCACCTCAAGCCGATGAAGAAGGACCGGAACGCCGCCGAGGCGGATCCGCTCATCGCGGTGGCCGGCGGGGGCGGCGTGGACCTCCGCAATTCGATGGGGAACGCCTGGACCGCAGACTACCTGAAGATCACCGGCGAGCTGGATGTGGACCTCCGCAGCAACATTGCCGCTGAAGCGCGCGCGAAGATCGTCTACGAGCGTCTAATCGGCTTCTGCGACGATGCGGGCTCAAAAGACGCGCTCCAGTTCCTGATGACGCGTGAGATTACGCACATGAAGGCCTTCATGCTGGGTCTCTCCAGTCTGGGCAAAGACCCGCTGGAGATCGGCAAGATCCCTCCGTCAAAGGACGTGGTCAACCTGTACTTTAACGACTCCACCGGTACCGGCGATATGGGAGAGATGGACGCGGTCGGCCCATGGAACCAGGGCGATTCCTGGGAGCGGGTCGAGAACCCGGCGTTCCAGGAACTGGAGCTGGGGGGCACCGGACGCAAGGGCGGAGTGGTCGCCGGCCGGAAAAAGCGGTAGCCGCGAGATCCGGGTGCCCCCACCGGAGCGGGCAAGGGCCGGGGCAGCACCCGCTTGAAACAATGCAAAAAAGCTCTTGACGCCGTTTTGACGGCGGTTGTATGATCCAGGGCACGGGGTCCTTTGTAGCCCCCCTGTCTTTGGATGTAGAGCGAGCGCCACCATGGCCGCCATGAACGAGCACGGACAACTGAATAGGATCAGCAATCCGTGCTTCGCGGCCTGCCCGTGCCTCGTCTCGTCGACGCTCGGTCACGCCAGTGGCCGCACATCCCGGGACGGGCGCGGCATGCGGCATCGATCAGGACCTATGGGGTAGAGCTACCCCCGGCATTCTTCCCGGAAAGCCCCGAGGTCCGTGTAGGACCTCGGGGCTTTTCCGTTTTCCGAAAACCGCTGCTGCTCGATGAGGAGAAATGCGCGATGGATGCAATCGCGCTCAAGAATATACATTCGACGCTTGTTCACCTCCGGTTTGCCGGCCGGAGCCCGGACGTGCCGCTGGCGGCGCTCGACCTCCATTCGAGATCGACCGAACGGCACGTCCGGGAAGCGGCGGCACGCTACCTGGTAGTCGACCTGGACGCGCTGCGGGGATAGGTGGTGGAACGCCACCGAATGGGCAACTGGACGGTGCGCCCGGCGGCCGTTTTCGGCTAGTGCCGCGGTGAATGGGTCCTGTCCCGGTCGGCTTTTCCGGGCCGCCGGCTGGTGGCAAAGCGCGGGCGACCCTCTGCAGAACGGGAACAACCCGGGCTCGCGCCCAACAGCGGAAGCGTACAAACACTACCCTGTCACGGTGGCTCGGTCTGAACAACCGATCCCATGGCTTCCGGAACTTGCGCGAGCCCACCTCCGGAGAGGTCGAGGCCATGGCGTCCGTCCACCGAGACGACGGAGGCAACATGAGGGATCAGTCCGAGATCGGCGCGCCGCGGAGACTGCCGCGGGCGAGTTGCGGGGAGAGGCCGGGGGAGACAGCCGAGCGGTCATACGGCGACTGGGTGCTGACCAGTTCTGGGCGCAAGCCCATGCAGGTTCGCATCATGTCCACTCCATTGCCCAACCGTTAGGACGGTGTCCGGTCGAGGCGAGGGCTGCAGGTTCGAGTCCGGCCCCTGCTGTGCGCGCGGTGAGCGAGAAGCGCCGCGTGGAACATTGACAACTGAAGCGGCGAGCGGCGGCGCAATCCGCCGCGAACCGGACTCGTGGTGTAGCAGCAGCACGCTGCTTCCGCACCTGGGCTGCTCCTGCACCGGGGCTGCTCCCTCATCGGGGCTGCTCCTGCACAGCGGCAATCGGGGTTCGAATCCCCGCGAGTCCAATTGCGTCCAGGATGGTGGAGAGCAGCCTCCAGCGGAATACACCACTCCCTTCTCCTAGACGCGTTCCCAAGGTACCGTGAAGCGCTCAATACGGAGCCGAGCACCTGCATCGTCCGGACCCGCGGCGCAGACGACATGCTCCACCGCCAGCTCAACGCGGGAGGCCTCCCGAGCCACGTGTTCCAGCTCCACGGTGACTACTATGAGCCTCCGAACCTCCTGCCCCTGCTTTGCCAGGGCAGCAGGCTGGAGCACCTGATGCAGACCATGGATTACCCGCTTCCGGAACGGAAGCCGGCGTAGCTCCGGGCGCCCGGGGGAGGAGCGGCTCCAGAGCCCATCCGGGCGCCGGGCTGGGCCCGCACGCCGGCTCCCGGACCCGGGACCATTTCGGACCACCCTCATCCTCCAACAATCCACCTAACCGGATCCCTGCCGGAAGCCCCGGCGCGGAGAGACCGCATGGAACCAGAACGACCCATCCTGAACATCACCGGCGAGGCGGTGGCGCTTGGTCCGCTTCGCCGCGACCTTCTGCCGCTCTATCAGCGGTGGGTGAATGACTTCGAGGTGGTCCGCACCCTCGGGGCGGCGCTCCGGCCGATGACCCTCGAAGCGGAGACGGCGTGGTACG
>CAYQDT010000003.1:10126-11291 GCA_964416225.1 uncultured bacterium | reverse complement strand
CGCGGCCGCCAGCCGCGGCGAAGAGGTCGGGTTCACGCTCTACGAGTGCGCCACGCTGCGACCCATCGGCAGTACGGGCTTCCGCCACGTGAGCATGGAGCACCGCGCCGCGACATTTGGCATCCTCATCGGCGAGAAGGAGTGCTGGAACCGCGGCTACGGGACCGAGGCCACCCGGTTGATGCTCGACTACGGCTTCAACGCGATGGGTCTCCACAACATAATGCTGACCGTATTCAGCCACAACCCGCGCGCGCTGCGCGCCTATGAGAAAGCCGGTTTCCGCCTGATCGGCCGGCGACGCGAGTCGCGGCGGATCGGGGGGCAGCCGCTCGATGAGATCTACATGGACTGTCTCGCCAGCGAATTCCGGAGCCCCGTCTTGCACGAGCTGCTCCAACTCGCGCCGGGAACCTGAGCCAGCCGTGTGCTGCGTCTCCCGGCCGCCTTCAGGAAGGAGATGCAGATGCCCAGCCCACTACAGCTACGCCGCGAGGCCCAGGCCGTCCGGCTTGAGAACGCCTGCCGCGAGGCCCTCCGTCGCAGCCGCAGCCAGGAGCGGGACCGGCGCGCGATGATTCTCGAGGCGCTCGACCGGCAGATCGTCGGCAGCAAGGGCCTGCCGCGCTACGTCGACGAGATCGTCATCGCCCTGCTCACGTGCCCCGGCCAGCAGCACCGGGAGGCGTTCCGGAAACTCGTCCTCCGTATGGAGACGGTGGCCGACCGGCTGCTGGACGCCGGTGGCGCGCTGGGCGGGAACCGCTATCTGGCGGGCCTCCACGCGCTCGCGGGAGAGGCGCCGCACTGGCGGCGGTCGCTGGAGGCGTGGCATCCGGCCAGCAAGAGCCCCGGACGCCAGTTCGCACAGCTCGCGCGGTACCTACTGGCGAAGTACCCGGTGCCGGCGTTCGTGGATACGGTCTTCTTCACACCGCCGGCGCGGGTGTGCCCGAGCTGGTTCCGGCACCTCGGCGGTGGGGGAAGCCTGCGAACCGCCCCGGAGCTGACGGCGGCGCTGACCCGGAGGATGGCGCACCACGCGCTGCTCGCTCCCGACGGGTGCGACATGATCCAGGCCATTCGCTGGGGCCAGGTGCTTGGCGTGGGAGGCTCGCCACGCCTGGCCCGCCGGGGTAGCCGTGCGTGTGCGCATGGGGTTGCA
>CAYQDT010000003.1:5425-10116 GCA_964416225.1 uncultured bacterium | reverse complement strand
GGGGCACCCGCCTCGGTCACGAGCTGAGCGGAGCCGCCCAGGAGGCGTTCTGGATCACCGCTCTCCGATGGCTCGTCCGGCAGCCCCTCCTGGAGCCGGTTCACGTCGGCCCGATCCTGGACTACGTGACGGCGCGGTGGCGGGATGACCGCCGCTTCTCAATGAGCGGGCGCACCGCGGCGGCACTGCTCCGGCGCGTGGAGGACTGGCACGCGGAGGTGGATCGGGCCGCTCGTATCCGGGCGCGGAGTGAGAATGCGGACCTCCCCGCCTCCGGCTTCCAGGCGGGAATCTGGGAGGTCAGTGCCGGCATCTGGACCGTCGAGGAAGTCTGCTCGACGAAGCTCCTCGCACAGGAAGGAAGCGAGATGCGCCACTGCGTGGCCACCTACGAAGCTGAGATCCAGATCCGCTATTCGAGCATCTGGTCGATGAAGGTGGAGCGGTGCGGGGTGACGCAGCGCGCCGTGACGATAGAGGTCTGCAACCCATCCCGCAGCATCGTCCAGGTGCGCGGGAAGTACAACCGCTGCCCCACCGAAGAGGAGCAGCGCATTCTGGAGCGCTGGGCGCGCGAGAACGGGCTCCTGGTCCGGGTCTAGCAGCCACACGAGCTGCGCTCTCCGGGCGGGTGTCTCATCCTGCCGGGGCGCCCATTCCCGCTCCAACAACCCGGTGAGGACGAAAATGACAACTCGGGAGCTCTTGGATCAACTCGCCCGCGCGGAATCAGCCTTCCTCCGGCGGACCTTCGTCGCCCCGGTCACGGAGGGAGCGCGCGTCCGCGTGCGCGTGGAGGGAATCTGCTGGCAGCTCTCCGTCCTGCCGGCGGACTACGAAGGATGGACCGTACTCCAGGCAATCAACGCGACCCACGCGCGCGCGCTCCATCCCGCCGGGCTCCGGCAGGTCTGCGAGTACCTGGAGCTGTTCCCCGCCGTTTCCATGTTGCTCTGCGAGCGGAGGCATGGCACGTGGTGGGCACTCCTGGCGGAGGGTAAGGGCGAGCACTCCGCAGGCGAGCGGCTCGTCCCCGTGTCGCTCGTCGGGGAGGCCCAGCTCTTCGACACCGTTCGCGCCCGCTGGGACGGGGTCCAGTTTCTTTATGAGCGCCGGCACCCGCGCCGAGACCCCGCGGTGGCCGCCTACCTGCGGGAGGCGCTGGCGGAGAAGCGGAGGCCGGACGAGCTGGCGAAGCCGACCCTCACCCTTCAGGAGCGGAGAGCCTACGGCTGGCAGTGCCGGCTGGCGGAGCTGGAGCTCCCGGATACGCCGGCAAGCGGACTCCGTGCGGCGGTCGCCCACGCGGCCGGTGAGTTCCGCGGCTTTGTCGAGCGGGGCGAGCGCTACACGGTGACGTTCAGCGTGGACGGGGAGACTCACACCGCCGCGGTCCGAAAGCGCGACCTCTCCGTACTCACCGCGGGCATCTGCCTGTCCGGTGAAGACGAGAAGTTCGACCTCTCCAGCCTGGTGAGCGTGATCCGTGAGCGGCCGGACGGCCCGCTCGCGGACGTGGGCGTGGTGGAGGACCTCCCGGCGGAGACGTATCGGGAAGTCCCCGGGGGGCAGCGCCGGCGATTTCGAGGATGACCCGGCTCGAAGCGCCGCGGGAGACGGGTGACGCCGCCTCGGGATATCGGGAAACGCGTCGAGGTGGCGCGAGATGGCGTGAGGTCGCGCGAGGAGGAGCGAGAATGCAACTCTGGCACGAAGAGCAGTACCGCAGTGCGGAGCTGCTCAGCCGGCTGGCGGCGGAGCGGATCGCGTACCCGCGTACCCGGAATCTGGTCCAAATGGCGGTAGCCGTGGCGTCGGAAACCGTAGTGCGGTTCGTGGGGAGCGGCGTCCGGGAGAGCCGCACCGTGACGCTGCGGGACTTCACGGATCCGGGCGGCGGGGGCCGGTGATCCGGCCGGACACAAAACGGAGACGGCGGGGCCAACCGGCCCGCCGTCTCCGCGCGTGTTACTTTTCTTTGATCGCGGCGGCACCCGCCGCCGTTTAGCCAGTGCCCGGAAACCGGGCCGCGTCCTGCCGGCTAAGGCCGGGCGACGCTATCCGGAAGACTCCAGGAGACCCAGTTCCGCTGGCAATCCGGGCAGTAGTAGCTCGCCTGCCGAGCATACGTGATCGGCTCACGGACGATCCCGTCCAGGATGCGATTATCATGCGCGCAGAGCAGCTGACGAAACCACTGACGGACAACCTTTACCAGCATGGGCTCCCTCTCCCAGGAATACTCTCCGACCCCAGAGGCCGACACGATGATGTTCGGATGAAGCCGCGGGGATCTTGACCCCGGCAGGGGTTTATTTCGCCAACAACTCCCGCGCGGACTTCAGGACGGTCTGGTAGTTCAGTCCGTACTTCTCCAGGAGCGCGCCGGGAGAGCCGGATTCTGCAAACTGATCGCCCACATTCACAAAGCGCATCGGGACGGGGTGATGCTCCGCCAGTGCGGCGGCGATCACCGATCCGAGGCCCCCGTGCGCCAAGTGCTCTTCCACCACCAGTACCCGCCCGGTTTCCCGCGCGGCGGTGACTACCGTCTGCACGTCCAGCGGCTTCACGGTATGCACGTCGAGCACCCGGACGGACCTGCCGTCCTTTTCCAGGGCTGCGGCGGCTTCAAGAGCGACCCCCACCATCAGGCCGTTTGCCATGATAGTGAGATCGCTGCCGGAACGCAACTGGTTGACTTTCCCTAGCTCCCATGCATCGCCCTCTTTGTAGACGACGGGAGCGTTGGCCCGACCCGTGCGCAGGTACGCCGGATCCGCGATTCCATGCAGCGCCCGAACAGCGGCGCGCGTCGAGTAGTCGTCGCATGGCACCACCACGTAGAACCCGGGCAGGCTGAGCGCGAGGGAGACATCCTCGATTCCCATCTGGGACGGGCCGTCTTCACCGATGCTGATCCCGCTGTGGCTCCCCACCACCTTCACGTTCACATGTGGGAACGCGACCGACATGCGGAGCTGATCGTACGCGTTGGACATCACGAACGTGGCGAAGGAGGCGCACCAGGCCTTCTTGCCCGCCGACGCGAGGCCCGCGGCAACGCCGACCATGTTGCTCTCCGCGATGCCCACGTTGATGAACCGCTCCGGGAACGCCTTTCCGAAGATATCGGTGCGGGTGGAGTTGTTCAGGTCCGCGTCCACCACCACGATGGAGGGATCCTGTGCGCCGAGCTCCTGGAGCGCCTCGCCGAAGGCCACGCGCGTGGCCTTGCCTTCCGGCAGGCCGATGCTTTTCCCTACTTCCATCCCAGTTCCTCCAGCGCGCGCACCGCTTCTTCCTTGCTCAGCGGCTTGCCATGGTAGCCGTAGTCCTTCTCCACGAAGCTGACGCCCTTCCCCTTGAGCGTCCGCGCAATGATGCACTGCGGTACACCACTGTCCCCGGCCCCGGCTTTGTGCAGCGCGGGCAGCAGCTCGTCAAAATCGTGACCGTCGATCTCCTGGACGTGCCAGCCGAACGCCTGCCACTTCTCCGCCTTCGGCTCCGTGGGCATGATGTCCCGGGTGTAGCCGGTCTGCTGGGCGGTGTTCGCGTCCACGATCGCGATCAGGTTGCCGGTCTTGTACTTCGCCGCGGCCATGGCGGCTTCCCAGACCTGACCCTCGTCGATCTCGCCGTCCCCCAGCAGGACCCAGGTCCGCGCCACGGAATGATCCATCCGCAGCGCCAGGGCCATTCCGAGGCCGATGGAAAGTCCCTGCCCCAGGGATCCGGTGCTGGCCTCGATGCCGGGCAGGCGCCGCACGTTGGGATGCCCCTCCAGCGGGCTGCCCAGCTTGCGAAGCGTCAGCAGCTCATCCGTGGGGAAATAGCCGCTCACCGCCATGGCGGCATAGAGCGCGGGAACGGCGTGCCCCTTGCTCATGATGAAGCGGTCCCGGTCCGGCCAGTGCGGGTTCTTCGGGTCGTAGCGCAGAAGGCCGCCGAAGTAGAGGGCCGTCACGATCTCGGTACAGGAAAAGGAGCTGCTGGGGTGCCCGGAGCCCGCTTCCGTGGTCATCTCAATGATGTACTTGCGCAGGAGCCGCGCCGTCTCTTTTAGCTTCTCGACGGACACCTCCCCGTGGGGAGCGGTGGCGGTCTGTGTCATATCAAAACTCGCCTTCTGGGAGCGGGCGGCATTCCGTGCCGCGGCATCCGCTCCGGAGTGAGACCCGCGCGCGTCAGTTGGCGCCGGGAGGTTGGGGTACAATACGTACGCGCAGGTGGTGAAGGTTTGCCGCAGGGGCGTGGCTCGCCGGTCCGTCTCCATCGCGCTTGCCCGTGGGGCAGACCGCGCAAAGTTTATCAACGGCCGCCACACGGCGACAACATCGCAGTTGCCCGTCCGGGAGGCTGAACCGGGTGCCGCCGCCATCCGCGGCCCGCTCCGTGACCCGCTGCCGCCGGGGTGCAGGCGCATCCGGGCGCGGATGGCCGTGGGAAGGGGCGGTCCGACCGGTCCGGATCTCGCTGTTGGAGCCGGATCCCGCGGGCGGAGCGCACTCCCGCTTCTCGAGAATGACCAAGAATCGCTGGCAATCTCTGGACCTGGAGCGGCCGGTCCCGCGGCCGCCGCGCTCCGCGGCCGCCTTGGAGCGGCCCGCCGGCCCGGCCTCGGATCCCGATACTCCGGTCGAAGCGGGTGCCGTCGCCCTCAACCACGCCCGCGCGCTCTATCACCT
>CAYQDT010000003.1:0-5415 GCA_964416225.1 uncultured bacterium | reverse complement strand
CGGCCGCGGAAGCCGAGGCCGCGCTCCGTGCCGACCCAACCGCCGCGGAGGCGCACCGGTTGATGGGCCTGGCCCTCGGGCACCTGGGCGAACCGGACCGGGCGGAACCCCACCTCCGAGCCGCGCTGGCGGTCGCGCCGGATGACGCAACCGTCCGTACCGCCCTCCAGTCCCTGTTGATCGCAGGTGGCCGGGAGCCGCTCACTCCCACGGGCGCCGAATACGGCCCGGGAGCGGAGCTGGCCGGCGCCGCATGGTGGGTGCTCGCCCAGCGCCGCCTCCGTGGCGGTGCGCCCACCGAGGCCGCACACCTCTTCGAGGAGGCGGGCCGCCTGCTCGCCCGGTCTTCCCCGGCGCCGGCCCGGGCCGAGCGGATCCTGGCCAGCTACATCGGCCAGGCCGTCTCCCTCTTGCTGGCGGGAAACTGGGCGGGAGCGCAGGCTGCTTTCTCCCACCTGGAGCCGGCCGCTCGGGAGGCGCCGAGAAGCGCCGCCCAGACCCGGCGCATCGTCAGCTTCGCGCGGCAGCTTTATGAGGTCGGTGAGGCACTCCCCCTCCTTACCCCCGCGGAGCAGTCGGAGGCGCTGGCACCGCTGCGGGAGCTCGTCCTCGGGACGCGGCTGGAGGTCGGCTTCAATGATGGTCAGTATTCGGCGGCCCTCCACTGGCGGTCTCTGTATTAAGGGCCGTTGGAGCCTGGGGCAGGCGGGCGATCGTTTCCGCGCTGTGGCTCCGGACGGCCGCCGGGACCGGCCGCAGTCACTGCCGATCATCCGGCGAGCACTCGGTGTCTGCGCACCTCCGGTGGGTGTGAGCAGCGGCCGGGTGTGAACAGTGTGCATAGAATGAACGGGCGGGGAGCCGGCGCTCCGTCCGGACCGCCATGCCGCACGTGGAGGGGACCGATGACGCACGGGCGAAGCGAAGCTGGGCGCGGTGCTCTGGGAACCTGGCCGTGCCCCGTCCGCTGGAGCGTTTCTCGTGTCGACTTACGATGAACTGGAGCTGTGCATCCGGGCCCGCGTACCGCTGATCGCGCTGGTCACCGCTGAGGAGGCGCGCGCCGAAGAGCGGCTGCTGCTTCCGCTGGCCGTCGCCTGGCGAGAGGGGCGCCTCTGGTCCTGGACCACCACCGAGGGGTTCCGGTTGGTCCCCACCGACACCCAAAGCGACCCCCTCCGGGTCACCGCTCCCGACCCGCTCTCCGCGCTGGAGGTCATCGCCGCCGATGGCGAGCCGGGGATCTTCGTCCTCAAGGATTTCCATCATCACCTGGAAAACGCCACCCTGCTCCGGAAGCTGCGCGATCTCGCACCCGCACTGGTTCCCGCCGGCAAGAACGTCATCTTCCTCGGCCCGCGCTTCTCCGTTCCGGAAGACCTGGAAAAGGAGATCCAGCTCCTCGACTACCCTCCACCCGGACTGGACGAGTTCGGGGAGTTGGTTGACCATGTCGCGGAATCCCTGGGCGGCGGCTCGGTGCGCCTCTCCGCGGGCGGGCGGGAGCGGCTGTTGAAGGCGGCGCTCGGACTCACGCTTGGGGAGATGGAGACCGTCCTTGCCAAGGCGGTCGTCCGGGACGGCGCGCTCACGGACGCCGGGGTGGACCTGATCCTCGAGGAGAAGCGTCAAATCGTCCGGCGCGGCGGCATCCTGGAGTTCTATGAGGCCGCTGAAGCGCTGGACGACGTAGGCGGCCTGGACGCGCTGAAGGCGTGGCTCGCGCGCCGGCGCGCCGCGTTTAGCGAGGATGCGCGCGCCTACGGCCTCCCCCTGCCCCGGGGCATCCTGCTGCTCGGTGTTCAGGGGTGCGGAAAAAGCCTGGTCGCGAAGGCTGTCAGCCGCGAGTGGCGCATGCCGCTGCTCCGCCTCGACGTCGGCCGCATCTTCGGACGATACATTGGCGAGAGCGAGGCCGCGATCCGGCGCGTCATCCAGACGGCCGAGGCGGTGGCACCCGCAATCCTCTGGATCGACGAGATCGAAAAGGGGTTCGCCGGCTCGGGGAGCGACAATCTGGACGCCGGAGTGAGCGCGCGGGTGCTCGGGACCTTCCTCCACTGGATGCAGGAGAAGCAGAAGCCTCTCTTCGTCCTCGCGACGGCCAACCAGATCCGGAACCTCCCTCCGGAACTGCTTCGCAAAGGGCGCTTCGACGAGCTGTTCTTCGTGGACCTGCCGTCGGAGGCGGAGCGTACCGAAATCTTCGCCGTCCATTTGCGCAAGCGCCGACGGGACCCGGCCGGGTTCGATCTCCCGACACTGGCCCGGAAGACCGAAGGGTTTACCGGCGCGGAGATCGAGCAGGTAGTGAACGAAGCGCTCTACGGCGCCTATGGCGATGGGCGCCGCCCGCTCTCCGCGGCGGACCTCGAAGGCGCCGCCGGAGAAGTCATCCCCATCTCGGTGACGCTCCGCGAAACGATCGCCGCGATGCGCCAGTGGGCCGAACGGCGGGCACGCCCGGCCTCGTAACGGCGCGGGTCAGGGCCGTGGCAGTGGGAAGGTGTCGGGAGCGATCACTTCCGGTGCTTGCGCTCGCGCCAGATCTCCGGGTACTTCTCGTGAATCCAGGTGCGCAGGTCCATGCCGTTCGCTGTCTCCCGGTAGAGCCTGTAGAACTCATCCATGGGATGTGCCTGGAGCGGAAAGTGACCGTAGCGCCAGGTGAGGCCGTTCTCGAGGGCCTTGTCCAACGGCTCGTGATCGTAGACGCTCAGGTAGAGCGTGGCTGTGAGGCCGGATCGGTCCGCGCCGCCCTGGCAGTGGAACAGCACCGGATAGCGGGCGTGGTCAAAGATATTGAGGAGCCGCTCCAGGTCCCTGGGACGCGGCAGTGCGCTGGCACGCATGCTCAGCACCTCATACGCGGCGCCCTGTTCCGCGCAGACCTGCTGTTCGTCCTGGTACCACCGGCTGCTTGGCTTTCCGCCCCGGAGGTTGACGACGGTCTGAATTCCGTGCTCCTTCAGCACCTCCCGTAGATGCGACGGGCTTAGCTGTGCGCTCCGGTACACCTTTCCCGGCTCAACGGCCCGCACGTTCCCGGTGAACCAGCCAATGTAGTAGAGAAAACCGACCACCACCGCCAGGAACAGCGCGAATGTGGCCGGCACCACGCGTGCCGCGAGAGAACCCTTCTTTTTCCGGATCTCCGGGGTATCCGGGGCCTGTTTAAACTCACTCTGCATCTTCCCGTTGCCTCCATTCCTAGATTATGTCCGCCGCGGGACGGTGCGTCCGTTCTGCTCCGCGCGCAGCAAAAAAGGCGGTGGCCACCTCTTCGGGCAGCCACCGCCTTTTCGCCGATCGAACCGGCGCGACTTACTTGGGCGCGGTGGTGCCGCCACCGGTGCCGCCTCCGGCGCCACCCGGCGCACCGGCACCACCGCCCGCAGCCCCGCCGCCCGACGGGGCGCCGGTGTTGCCCATTCCGCCATTCATCCCGGAAGTGCCGCCGCGGTGCATCCCGTGATGACCGCGGTGATGGCGACCGCGATGGTGTCGGGACATCCGATGGTGGCGGCCGCGATGGTGCGACCGGTGCGTTGCCGCGGATACCGGAACGCTGGCCGTCAGAACCGCGACCGCGACAAGCGCGGCAGACAGTAGGCGAAGCATCAGTTTCTCCTCTGGGTCGTTACAATACGGCCGTCTTTGGCCGCTGGTCGGGAACACCCAATAGAGTGCCCCCATGCTCTGGACCACGAAACTTCGAAACTCCGGTGGCTTGAGTACGGATCAGCCGATACAAATCGTCTCGCCGGCGGGCGCTTACTTCGTGGCCTTCTTGGCGTCGGCCTTCTTGTCGGCCTTCTTGGCCGACGCGTTCTTCAGTTCGGCCTTCTTGGTGTCGGCCTTCTTCGCGCTCTTCACAGCCGCCTTGGCCGGGGTCTTGGCAGCCGTCTTCTTGGCGGCCGGCTTCTTGGCGTCGGACTTCTTCGCCGTCACCGCCGTCTTCGCAGCCGGCTTCTTCTCGTCCTTCTTGTCATTCGCGGCGAAGGCCGTACCGGCCGCCAGTACGGCGAGAGACAGGGAAAGGGCAGTCAGAATCTTCACTGGTTTCATCTCCTCGGCGCTCTAGCAAGAGCCTATTTGATGGTGGGGTGCCTGCCGATGGGCCGCCCGAAGGTACGGCCGGGAGGCTTCGCCCGGCCCCGGTATATTGGCGATCAGGCGGAGCCAGCCCGATCTGCGTCTCCGTCCGGCATCCGGAGATGCCAGCGACGCAAGCAATACAGTCCCAGATAAGAAGGGCGAGAACCGATCCCGGTCCCCGCCTCTTCTGGAGTCCGGCCGTGACGGCGGACTTACTTCTTCTCGGCCTTCTTGGCCGCCGACTCGGCCTTCTTGGCCTCGGAAGCCGCCTTGGCGGCGTGGCCGGCAGCAGCCTTCGCCGCGGACTTCTTGGCAGACTTCTTCGCGTGCTTCTTCGCGTGCTTCTTCGTCGCCTTCTTGGCGGTGGCCTTCGCGGGGGCCTTCGCAGCCGCCTTCGGAGCCGCGGCCGGCTTGGCTTCCTTCTTCTCCGCACCCTGGGCGAAGGCCAGGCTGCCGCCGAGCACGGCGAGGGACAGGGACAGGGCAGTGATCATGCGAATCATTGGTTTCAGGTCCTCTCGATCAATCTAGGTCCGGCCTTCGCGGCCGTGACATCACTAATATAGTCCCCGCTTCCGGGCGAAAGTTCCACTTTTGTCCGGAATTTCTTAACCGGCTGTTAACCGTCGGCGCGGCCCGCGCCCGGCGGGGCTAGACGGCCAAGCACGCCCCTCCCACCCGGAGGGACGCGCAATCCGAACCCTGGGCGCTTCAGCCGTGAATCGGCCATCAGGGCGGCCCTTCGGAGAAGGTACAGGAGAGGGTAGCCGCCGATCCTGGCCAGGTTGCTCCCACGGCATGAACGGCCGACTACCGGTCGAGGTTAACGGGATGCTAAGGGCTCGGCCGCGGGCACCCGAGCGAGCCGGGCCTCACCGCCGAAGGTGCGGTCGGGCCGCCGTTCGGAGCGCGCCGCCCTATTCTCGCGGAGCGGCATTTCCCTTATACTAGAGGGAGCCACCGGACCAGGTACTTGCAACTATGATGACCGATCACGATTTCTCCACGCCGCATTCGGGCCGCTTCGAGATCCTGGTGAAATCTCACCGCGAGGCATTCCAGCGCCTGGCCCGGCGTCTCTCCGGAAACCCGGAAGATGCGGAGGACCTGCTGCAGGAGACCCTGGTCGACGCGTTCCGGGCCTTCGGAAGCTTCCGTCCCGGGAGCCACTTCTACAGTTGGGTGGCGCGGATCATGACCAACAACCACCTGGACCGCCTCCGCCGGAAGCAGCACCCCGTGGTGCCGCTGGACGGCGCGGGCCAGGACGGCGAGACCGAGGCGCTCCAGCTCCCCGACGATTCCGCGAACCCGGAG
>CAYQDT010000002.1:0-21209 GCA_964416225.1 uncultured bacterium | reverse complement strand
GCGCGATCGAGACCGGCGGCTTTGAGCACGAGGTCGAGGCGATCCTGGGCAAGGAAGTCGCCGGACACAGCCATTAGCCGGCAGCCGATCTACCGCAAGCAGTGGACGCGAGGGGGAAGCCGGCCGGCTTCCCCCTCGGCGCGTACCGGACGGTGTACCGACGGACCGCCGTCACTTGCTCCGGATGAGGAGCGGGCGAGGATTTGGCGGCGTGCGGCCGGAACGATCCACCATAGGCTGCCTGGATGCACCGGAGGATCGGAATGCGGCGGAGATGGATGCTGGTTGGAATCGGGGCGTGCTTCGCGCCCCTGGCGGCGCTCGGTCAGGCGTCCCCTCCCCCGTTCGCGCCGCCTCCTCCCATTTACACGCCTACCGCGGAGGAGCGGGCCCAACTGGACGAGAAGGAGCGGGAGCTATCGGCGCGCCTGAAGACGCTGGCGGGCGGTCAGCGGCAGCACCTTCCCGACGCCGCGGTGTACCTGCACATCGCCGAGATGGCGGACCGGCTGCAGCTCTACGCTACTCGCAGTCACGTTGGGACGGTCCTGCGGGGTCTGGATGAAGGCCTGGCGCGCTGCGACCAGCTTGGCCGGGGAGAGGCGCCCTGGCTGACGCGGCCCGGTCGGAGCCTCCGCGGCTACGTGAGTCGGGTGGACGGGTCGATCCAGCCCTACGGGGTGGTCCTGCCTTCCGGTTTCGAGGACAGCCACGGCACGCCGGGTCGTCTGGACGTGGTGCTGCACGGCCGGGGACCCACGGAGGTGACGTTCCTGAACGGGTTCATTCCCGCCGCGTCGGCGAAAGCGCCGGACCAACCCTTTATCGAGGTGCATCCGTTCGGGCGCGCGAACAACGGCTGGCGTTGGTCCGGGGAGACGGACGTGTTTGAAGCGCTTGACGCGGCGAAGAAGCAGTACCGGTTAGACCCGAACCGCACGGTTCTCCGCGGCTTCTCCATGGGCGGACACGGAGCCTGGCACATCGGGGTGCATTATCCCGGCCTCTGGGCAGCCGTCAGCCCGGGCGCCGGCTTCACGGATACCCGCAACTACATCAAGATCCAGTCCGCGCCGCCCTATCAGGAGGCCGGGTGGCACATCTACGACGCGGTGGACTACGCGCTGAACCTGTTCGACACCCCCTTCGTTGCGTACGGCGGCGAGGATGATCCGCAGCTTCAGGCATCGCTCAACATGAAGGCGGCGGTGGAGCACGAGGGCCTCCCGTTCAACCTGATCATCGGACCCCACACCAAGCACGCGTACGAGCCGAACAGCCTGCGGGAGATCATGCGGCAGCTCGCCACGCACGTGCGAGATCCGGAGCCGAAGCAGGTCCGCTTCACCACCTGGACGCTGAAGTACAACCGCTGCAAGTGGGTGACGATCGACGGCCTCCAGGAGCATTACCAGCGGGCCCAGGTGGAGGCCGACGCGTCCGGCCCGGTGGTGCGGGTGAAGACGGATCACGTCACCGCCCTCACCCTGGACCCAATCCCCGGGAATCCGCGCCGGCTGGAGATCGACGGCACTCGCCTCTCGCTGAGCGAGGGGAAGGCTCACCTCATTCGCACGGGGAGCCGGTGGCGCACCGGTTCGCTGGACGCGCGGCTCCTGCGGAAGCGCCACAACCTGCAGGGGCCGATCGACGACGCCTTCATGGAGCGGTTCGCGGTGGTGCGCGGCACCGGCGCCCCATGGAGTCCGGCGGCTGCGGCATATGCCGCCGGAGCGCTGCGCCGCTTCACGGAAGACTGGCGGTTCGGATTCCGGGGCGAGCTGCCGGTCCGGGACGATACCGAGGCCGGGGAGACGGCGGCGGAAGGGAACCTGGTGCTCTTTGGAGACCCCGGCTCGAACCGGATCCTCGCTCGCATCGTGGACCGGCTTCCCCTGCGCTGGACCCATGACGGGCTCGACATCGCGGGCCGTCACTATGGCTCGGACCACGTGCCGGTGCTCATCTACCCGAACCCACTCAATCCCCGGCATTACGTGGTGATTAACAGCGGGCACACCTTTACCCGCGCCGACCTAGACGCCAGCAACGCCAATCTTTTCCCGAAGCTGCCGGACTGGGCGGTACTCCAGGTGGGTCATGGCGCGCCCCGGGTGGTGGCCGCCGACTTCTTCGACGAGCGCTGGCAGATCCGTGGAGGTCACTCCGGCCGTTAGACATCGTGCGCCAGGACGGCATTCCGGCAGGCGGTGAGCATCCCACCGGGCAGGAGACCGGGAAGGCGTGAGACAATGAAGCGATGCCCCCCGGCGCGGGCCCCACCCGGTTCCGACCGCGCCGGAACCGATTTCACGAACCAGAGAGTTCAATAGGAAGAAAACAATGCGTTTGCTGACCTTCGAGGCCGCCGGTCGGTCGCGGCTGGGCGCCGAGTGGCGTGGGTATGTGGTGGATCTTCAGAATGTCTCCGCGCTGGGTGAGCTGGTCCGTTACGGGGTGGACGCGGCTTATGAGGCCGCGGGGGCGTTCCCGTCCGACATGCTTGCTTATCTGCAGGGAGGCTCCGCCTCCCGAGCTGCGGCGCGGGAGGCGCTGGGGCTACTCGAAACCCTGCCGCAGGAGGTCGTGGAGCGTCTTGCCGGAAACAGCGCGCTGCTTTACCGGCCGGAGCAGGTGCGCTACCTCGCTCCGGTTCCGCGGCCCGGAAAGATCCTGTGCGTCGGCCTGAACTATCGGGACCACGCCGCGGAGAGCGGAATGGCGGTGCCGGCTGAACCTGTGGTGTTCACGAAGTACTCGAACACCGTGATCGGTCCCGAGCAGCCGATCATCCTGCCTCCGGACAGCGCCGAGGTCGACTACGAGGCGGAGCTCGTCTTCGTCATCGGCAAGCAGGCACGCAACGTGCCGAAGGAGCAGGCGATGGAGTACGTGGCCGGCTACACCTGCGGCCATGATGTGAGCGCCCGGGACTACCAGATCAAGCGCGGCGGCGGCCAGTGGACCATTGGAAAAACGTGGGACACGTTCGCTCCGATGGGACCCGTGCTGGTGACGGTCGACTCCGAGCTGGATCCGAACAACCTGCCCATTCGCTGCGTGCTGAACGGGGAGACGCTGCAGAACTCCAGCACCAGCCAGTTCATCTTCAACGTGGCCGAGGTGGTGGCGTATCTTTCCCGGGTGCTCACGCTGGAGCCGGGAGACGTGGTCTTCACCGGAACCCCTCCCGGCGTTGGCTTTGCGCGGAAGCCCCCGGTGTTCCTGAAGGATGGAGACGTAGCGGAGATCCAGATTGATGGAATCGGCACGCTCCGCAACCCGGTGCGGGCCGCGCAGTAGCCCGCACGCGGAAGGTTGGGCCGGCATCGGGCTCCGCGCGCCATCACGAGCGGCGGGGTGACGCCGCGGCGCCCGATGCTGACCGCCCGTGAGGAGATGGGAATCAAAATGCCGGAGCCGGCACAGACGGAAGTCCGCGAGATCGGCGGACGGGAGATCAAGATCCACTCGAAGTCGCCGCGCTTCGGCGAGTGGCTGGCCTGGTGCTACGTGGAGGGAGCGTCCGGACTCCATCACGAAGGAGCAGGCTTCGAGGCCCGGGCGGCCAGCCGGGAGGCTGCGCGGAGCGCGCTCGTGCAGCAGGTCGAGGGCTACCTCGCCGCGCGCGAACCGGGCGCCTGAACGGCGCTCCGCGCGGGGCCGGTGGCGTGGGCCGCGAGCGCAAGCCCGCCGGTATCCGCGCGGCGCGTGCCGAACCCCCTCACCCGGTGCCCGCGCGCTGGTCTGAAGGGAGGCGGGCGGACGCGCTCCGCTCCGGGGCCGCGTGGCCGTTCTCCTGGTAGGAAGCCTCCGGCTGCACGGGGTAGCGCGGCGCGCCTTTCCAGCCCAGTTGGGCGAGCAGCGGCCGGTGATCCGATACGTGCAGGTCCATGACCTCCACCGCCTCCACCACCCACCCCGGCCCCGGCCAGACATGATCGTAGAGGACCCATGGGCGCCGCGCCGGCCAGGACCGGAGACCGCGGAGGTGGTCCGGAGCCTCCCGGAGCCGGCGGAGAGGCGCCAGTTCCCGTGCGAAGGGGCTGGCATTCAGGTCGCCCATCAGGAAATGGGGACGCCAGCACGTGCTCATCTGCCGCGCTACCCGGGCGGCCTGCGCCAGGCGCAGCGGAGAAGCGACCCCCGCCATGTGTACCAGATGGGTGCAAAAAACGGTGATCGGGAGTGCGTCCTGGGTCGTCGTCTCCACCTCGAGCAGGACCCGTCGCTCCGGCCAGGCATGCGGGAGTTCATGGGAGACGGTTCGGGTGATCGGCTGCCGGCACAGCACCGCGTTGCCCAGGCAGTACCGCTTGAACTGGTGGGCGGGAAGGAACCAGGCGTGCATCCCGGTCAACTCTGCCAGGAGCTCTTCGGGCGGCCGGCTGTCTCCATGGACGTGGACCACCTCCTGCAGCCCGACCACGTCCGGCTCCGCAAGTCGAACGAGTCCGGCGATCTCTTCCATGTGCGCGGGGCGACTGCGCCCCCGGTTTCCCGCGATGTTGTAGGTGATCACCCGCATCGTTTGCTGATTGCACCCTCGGTCCCGGCGCGCCGCCCCGGGCGCTCCGTTCACCAATACCCCACCCTGACCAATACCGCGTCTCCACGGGACCGACCTCTCGTTATATCCACGCCGCGGCGCCTCTCACACCGGAGTGCGCCGACCGGAGGAAAGCATGCACGTTGCCGTACTGGGATTGGGCGGGGTTGGGACGGCAGCCGCGCGGTTTCTTGCCGCCGCCGGACACCGGGTGACCGGCTTCGAGCAGTTCGCGCTGGATCATGACCGCGGCTCCTCCTATGGGGGCTCCCGGATCATCCGCAAAGTCTATCCGGACCCGCTGTACGTCCGCCTGATGGAGGCGGCCTACCCGCTCTGGGAGGCGCTGGAGCAGGAAAGCCGGGAGCCGCTGTTCCTGCGGTGCGGCGGCTTCTTTTTTGGACCGGAAGAGCATCCCGAAATGGTCCATACCGAGCGAGCGCTGTCGCAGTGCGGCGTCCGGTTCGAGCGGCTCTCCAGCGGCGAGGCCGCGCGCCGGTTCCCCCCGATCAAGCTTCGTGCTGACGAATACGGGGTCTTCGAGCCGGACAGCGGGCTCCTGCGCGCGTCCCGGTGCGTGCTGGCCTCCGCCCGGGCGGCCCGGGCGAGCGGTGCGGTCTTTCGCGAGGGGGTGCGGGTAGATGGGCTGGAGCCGGCCGTGGATGGCATCCGGCTGCGCGTGGCCGGCGGTTGGGAGCGCTTTGACCGGTGTGTCGTCACGGCCGGGCCGTGGACGGCGCCGCTGCTGGAGCCGTACGTCCGGCTTCCACTGGACGTAACGCGCCAGCAATACGCCCACTTCCGGATCCGCGGCGACCGCTCGCGCTTTGCCCCGGAGCACTTCCCCGTCTGGATCGACATGGGGGAGTACTTCTACGGCTTCCCGGAGCATGCCGATCATCCCGGCGCGAAGGTGGCGCTCCACCGTCCGGGACCGGTCCATGATCCGGAGAGTGCGGACCGGGAGCCCAGAGAAGCGGACACGGACGTACTTCGCCGGTACCTCGCGCGCCGCATTCCGGAGCTGAGCCCCGAGGTGACGCTGGCGAAGGTCTGCCTCTACACGATGACGCCGGATGAGGATTTCGTGATCGACCGCATTCCGGGCGAGCCGCGAGTGGTGCTGGTGGGCGGTCTCTCCGGACACGGCTTCAAGTTCACGGTCCTGCTCGGCCAGCTCGCCGCGTCCCTTGCCCGGGACCGGGATCCCGGCTTCCCGCTCGAGCGGTTTTCGCTCGCTCGCTTTCAGGCAGACCCAACCGGCGGGGCAACCGCACCACGCGGGTGCGGCGAGGAGCGGGAGCCGTCCGAGCGGCGTCCCGCTCGGGGCCCGGAGTGACCCGGCCGGCGGTTCATCCGCGCCACATTGCTTCGCGCCCTGCGGTTGCGTGGTCGACGTGCCTGCCGTATACTGGCGTTTGATGTGCCGTTCGCCTCACGGTAAGAGAGTGGCCTGCGGATTCGCAGGGCTGCCGCCGCGATGGAAAGGAACCTTGCGGAAATGAGGCGAACAGAGCGTCAGGTCGCTGTAAGCGGGGCCGTAATGCCTGCAACCATGCTGGCGGACCGGGGTCCTCGTTTCGGGGGCGTGGGTCAATCGGGCCCGGTCCCGCAGCGTACATTCAGTCACGACAGGGAGGCAACCTATCAATCGCTTCAATGATCGGCGTGGCCCACGAGACACCGGGCCGCGTTTGAACCACCGCATCCGTGTGCCGGAGGTCCGCGTGGTGGATGCGGAGGGAAACCAGCTGGGGATTATGGAAACCCGCCAGGCGCTGTCCCTCGCGCGCGAGCAGGGGCTCGATCTGGTGGAGGTAGCGCCGACCGCGCAGCCACCGGTGTGCCGCATCCTTGACTACGGCAAGTTCAAGTACGACACGTCCAAGAAGAACAAGGAAGCCAAGAAGAAGAGTCACACCGTAGACATCAAGCAGATCCGGCTGCGCTACGGTACCGAGCAGCATGACCTGGACTACCGGGTCAAGGACGCTCGCCGCTTCCTGGAAGAGGGGGACAAAGTCCAGCTCATCCTCCAGTTTCGCGGACGGGAGATGTCTCACCCGGAGATTGGCCGGGCCCAGATGGAAAAGCTCACCCAGGCTGTCGCCGATCTGGCGGTGGTTGAGCGCCCGCCGGCGATGGAAGGCCGGCGGATGACCATGCTCCTCTCCCCGAAATAGTCCGACCGGCTTCCGGCGGGGCATCCGCATGCCCGCGGCGTCTCGCATCGAGATGTGCCGCACCTGTTTCGCGCCCATCGGAGTTCCGCTCCGATGGGCGTTCACCATTCCGGGGTGCGTTGGCGGCTTACCGGCCCCGATGATACACTCAAAGCGCCCCGGCACTCCGCCAGTCCTCCTGTTGCCTGCCGCCTGGGGCTGCCATTGCGACGAGGACGCGACCTGTATGTCTCCCGTCAACGCTCCGCCTGTCGCACTCATTCTAGCCGCCGGGAAGGGAACGCGGATGCGTTCCCGCTATCCCAAGGCGGTTCAGCCGCTCCTCGGGAAGCCGCTGGCCCGCCACGCGGTGGACCTCTGCCGCCGCGTCGGTATCCAGCGGGTGATCGTGGTGGTGGGGCATGGCGCGGAAGAGGTTCGGGAAAAGCTGGGAAGCGACGTGGAGTACGTCACCCAGGAAGAGCAGCGCGGTACCGGCCACGCGGTGCTGGCGGCCGCTCCCTATCTCGGGGATCACACCGGCCCCGTGGTGGTGATTCAGGCGGACAACGTGCTCCTCACGGAGGCGGCCGTCCAGGCCCTCCTGACACGGCACGTCGAACGGAGCGCGGCGCTGACGCTGCTCTCGGCGGTCCTTGATGACGCCCTCCATTACGGACGCATCGTGCGCCGCCCGGATGGCTCCGTCGCCGGCATCGTCGAGGCGAAGGGGGCCGGCCCGGGCCACCTGGCCCTGCGCGAGATCAATGCCGGCGCCTACGTGCTCTCTCCGGCCACGATCTTCCCGGCACTCGCTTCGGTCCCGGCGGATCCCTCGACGGGCGAGATCTATTTTACCGGCGTGGTGCACCTCCTGGTGGAGACCGGACAGCGGGTGGAGGGCGTGGTCTCGGACGATCCCATCGCCGCCCTCAGCGTGAATGACCGGGTGGAACTCGCCGCCGCGGCGGCGGTCCTGCGGGAGCGCATCCTGCGGGAGCACATGCGGGCGGGGGTTTTGATCGAAGATCCGGCGAGCACCTACATCGATGCGGACGTCCAGATCGGCCAGGACACAGTGCTCCGGCCGCAGACGTACCTGCTGGGGCGCACCGTGGTCGGCGAGGAGTGCGTCATCGGCCCCAACGCGCAGATCACCAGCTGCAGCCTCGGTAACGGCGTCCAGGTGCAGCAGGCCGTCCTCGCGGGAAGCGAGGTGGGCGATGAAACGAAGATCGGACCGTTCGCCCAGCTTCGTCCGGGCTGCCGGATCGGCCGGAAGGTAAAGATCGGGAATTTTGTCGAGCTCAAGGCTGCCGAGGTGGAAGACCGCGTCTCCATCGGTCACCTCGCGTACATCGGCGATGCCGTGGTGGGCGAGCGCACGAACATCGGAGCCGGCACGATCACCTGCAACTACGACGGAAAGCGCAAACACCGGACGCACATCGGACGGGGAACGTTTATCGGCTCGCACAGCACGCTGGTGGCGCCGGTGCGGATCGCGGACGGGGGGTTCACCGCGGCGGGATCCGTCATTACGGAGGACGTGCCGGAAGACGGGCTGGGAATTGCCCGGGCGCGCCAGACAAACAAAGAAGGCTGGGCGCGGAAATACCGCGAGTTACTGGAGCAAGGGAGCTAAGGGGAGTGCGGCACGATAATCTCCGGGTACTGGCGGGCAGCGCCAATCCGAAACTGGCGGCGTCCATCGCGGAGCACCTGGGTACTCGGCCCTCCACCCTGCTCCTCTCACGGTTCAGCGACGGCGAAGTGCGGGTGAAGATCGAGGAGAGCATGCGCGGGATGGACGTGTTCGTCGTTCAGCCCACCTCCTCGCCCGTGAACGAGCACGTCATGGAGTTGCTGATCATACTGGACGCGCTGCGCCGCGCCTCCGTGGAGCGGATGACCGTGGTCTGCCCGTACTACGGCTATGCCCGGCAGGACAAGAAGGTGAAGCCCCGGGAGCCGATCACCGCCCGCCTCATTGCCGATTTGATCACTCTAGCCGGAGCAAACCGGATCCTCGCGCTGGACCTGCACGTGGAGCAAATCCAGGGCTTCTTCACCATCCCGGTCGATCACCTCTACGCGGGACCGCTCATCGCCGATTACCTGCGCAGCCGCGATCTCGGGGATGTGGTGGTGGTCTCCCCCGACGTGGGCGGTGTCGGCCGTGCTCAGGCGCTGGCCCAGCAGATCGACGCCACACTGGCCATCCTCGTCAAGCGCCGGCCGGAGCCGAACCGGAGCGAGGTAACCAACGTGATCGGCGATGTGCAGGGCAAAACGTGCGTCATGATCGATGACATCATCGACACCGGCGGATCGATCGTCGGCGGCGCGGATATCCTCCGGCAGCGCGGAGCGGACCGGGTGATCGTCGCCTGCTCCCACGCAGTCCTTTCCGGGCCAGCGGTGGAGCGGCTGGAGATGGCCTCCTTCATCGAGCAGGTGATCATCACGGACACGATCTCTCATCCATGTGACTACCTGACTCCGAAGTTCGAGTGCCTCAGCGTGGCGCCGCTCCTGGCGGAGGCGATCGGCCGCATTCACCGCGGGGACAGTGTGAGCGAGCTGTTCACGCCGTACCTGTAGGCCCAGATGGTCACGCCCTGCGCCTGGCCTTCGCCCCGTTAGCCCTTCGTAAGCTGGAGCGCCGCGGCTGCGCGGGTCGGGATGGCGCCGGGCTGGATCCGCGCCGGCCCGTCAGCCGGCCCTTCGCCATGCAAGCTCTATGCGATTCCCTCTTTTTCGCCGCCAGCCGGCCGAGCCGCCGCGCCACCTGATCGTTGGACTGGGCAACCCGGGCGCTGAATACCGGCACACCCGGCATAACGTCGGCTTCCGGGTCCTCGATCACCTGGCGGCCGAGCACCGGATCGCCTCGTGGAACACCGAAAAGCGGGCGCTGGTGAGCGTCGGTGCGATCGCGGGGGTGCCCGTAGTCCTGGCCAAGCCGATCACCTTCATGAACCTGTCGGGTGAAAGCGTCGCGCCGCTGCTCCGGATGTTGGGTCTGACGCCGGAGGACCTCATCGTGATCTACGATGAGATGGACCTGCCGCTGGGACGGCTCCGGGTGCGCCGGGACGGCTCCGCGGGCGGCCACAACGGCATCAAGAGCCTGATCCAGCATCTCAAGACAGAATCATTTCCGCGGGTGCGGATCGGGGTCGGCCGGCCGCCCAACGGCACGGCGATCGACCACGTTCTCGGCAAGTGGTCCCGCGAGGAGCTGGAGCCCCTGGAGATTGTCGTCCGCACGGCCGGTGAGGCGGTCGAGACCATCCTCACGGACGGGTTGGACGCCGCCATGAACCGCTACAACCGCGCGTAGCTCCGCCGGCCTCCGGATCGCGGCGCGAGAAGGAGCGGCGTTGCGCTGCTGCCGGCCGGCGCGCTGAGAGCATAGCGGGCAGTCCCGGCACCAGGTTACCGCTGCAGCGTCTCGCCGTCCCCGCTTGCGCGCCGGAAACGGTTCCTTACCATCCAATGCCTCAACAATCGAGACGCCGACGCCCTCTCCGGTTTTTAACCTGCGGGCTTTCGGGTAACACCGCTCCAGCAGGCTAGCAGGCCTGATCGGAAGGAGGCAGCGATGCATAGGGATGAAGTGAAGGGCGCCGTGAAGGAAGCGGAAGGTCGGGTCGAGGATGCCGTCGGGAACCTGACGGATAACCGGCGTGCCGAGGCGGAAGGACAGGCCAAGCAGGTGGAAGGCAAGCTCCAGCAGGGCGTCGGCAAGGTGAAGGACGCGCTTCACAAAGCGATCGACTGACGGGGAATCCGGCGGGCACGCCAATCGCACGGACAGGGGCGCGGAGTACACCGGGCCCCTGTCGTGCGTCTGGCTGGGAGGCCCCGATCCCGCTCTCGGGCCCCTACCGGGCGGCGGGTACCGGGATGCGCTCTTCCACGGAGCGGAGCTTCACCCGCGCCGGCACGGGCTTCCGGGCCACCACCACCACGCTCAGCCCAAAGGGAAGCGACGCGCGGCGGGCCACCGCCAGTTCTGCGGCCTGCAGCGCGATGAGCGCCCGGTTCAGGGGACGCGGCACCATCGGCAGGCCCGCGCTGGAGTCCTCTTTGCGGCGGGCCGTGAGGCGAGCAGCGGCGGCCAGTGGGAACAGGGCGGTCAGCAGGTACGTCTGCTTCTCCACCACCAGCCCGGAGCCCTGGATCCGGCCGCAGAACTGCGGCGCGGTGTAGCGCCGCTGGTGATGGAGCGCATCGTCATGAGGGCCCCAGAGGAACTGGTAGGCCGGCACGCTGGCCACCAGGACTCCGCCCGGGCGGAGCACGCGGGAGATCTCCCCGAGGGCGCGCTCCTCGTCCGGGACGTGCTCGATCACATCCAGCGCCGTGACGGCGTCGAAGGAGCTGGTCCGGAAGGGCAGGAGGGTCAGGTCCGCGCCCACGAGGCGGTGGTGCCCCCGCCCGTGGCTCAGGCGCAGGGCGTCCGGTGAGAGATCCGCTCCCACGGCCTCCACGCCGGCCATCCCCTGGAAAAGGTCCAGGAGCCCGCCCGTACCGCAGCCGGCGTCCAGCACCCGCAGGGGCCGCTCCGCCGGCGCGAAGTCCAGCAGGAAGCGTACCGCGGCCTGCCGGCGCGCTACGAACCACCAGTACCAGTCCTCCAGCGCGTGCATGCGCGCGTACTCGCCGGGGTTCATCGCGGTGTCGAGGCAGCGATTTCGCGGTCCGAGGCGGCCGCCGGCTGGCGACCCAGCCAATAGGAGCGAATGTGGAGCAGTTCCAGCACGGTCCGGGGGGCGTGGGAAAGCTTTGCGCGGGATTCTCCGGAGTTGATCCAGGTGACCGGCACGTCCACGGCACGGTATCCGAGGCGCTGCGCCAGGACCAGCGCCTCAACATCGAACATCCAGCCGCAGACGGTGAGATTGCTGAAGACGTCTCGCGCGGCGCGGCGAGAGAAGAGCTTGAACCCGCACTGCGTGTCGGGGAACGGCAGCCCGCTCAGGCGCCGCACACACCAGTTCACGAGCCGGCCCACGCGTTCCCGCCACCACGGCTGGCGCACCTTCAGGTCCGACCCGGCCAGCGCGCGGGAGCCGATCACCACGTCGAATCCACGGGAGAGGTACGGCAGGAGCCGGCTCAGTTCCTCGATCGGGGTGGAGAGGTCGGCATCGGAGAAGAGGACCCACTCCCCCGCCGCCTGCAGCGCGCCGAATCGCACAGCGGCACCCTTGCCGCGATTTTCACCGTACCCGATCACGCGAATCCGCGGATCTCCGGCCGCCACGCGGCGCGCCTCGTCCACGGTGCGGTCCCGGCTCCCGTCATCCACCACCAGGATCTCATACTCCCATCCGGAGGCGTCCAGGTACTCCCGCACGCGGGCGAGGGACGCGGGCAGACGCTTCTCCTCGTCAAAGCACGGGAGGATGAGCGAAAGCCGGGGTGCGGAGTTGCTGTTCGAGAGGTCCATTCGCTAGAGATTACGGGCAGCATACGCCGGGCGGTTTCGGCACCCGGAACGCTGCGGAAAACGGTGCGCGGAAAACAGCGCGCAGAAAAACGGTTTAACCCCTGCGGCGGATACCGAACGCCGCGGACCATGCTCCTCGAGTCGTCAGAACCGGCCCTCGACCACCAGCCCGTCGGAGGGCTTCACCCGCAGGATGCGGGCCGCTCCCGCCGCTTCCAACTTCCGCTCCAGGTGCCGCGGGTCCTCGTGAACGGCAATGATCGTCCCGCCCTTTCCAGCGCCCGCGAGCTTCGCGCCGAGGGCCCCCGCGCCCAGTGCCGCCTGGATCAGCCGCTCATTCGCCTCGCCGCTGCCGCCCAGCGACCGCTGAATCGCGTGGTTTTCGTTCATCACCTCGCCCAAGCAGCGCCAATCGCCCGCCAGGAGGGCCCGCTTTCCCTCACGCGCCAGTCGTGCCGCCCGCTGATACCCCTGGACGACCTCCGGATCCCCGGCGATCCAACGCTCCCGAAGACCGTGGTGCACACTGCCCGAGTGCCGCTGGACCCCCGTGTTGGCCAGTATCAGCGGCAGTTCCGCAGTGAACGCGTCCAGTCGCTCCACCGTGGCAAAGACCGGCTCCGCCCGGGCTGTCGGCTCCTTGTCCCGGAAATCCAGGTAGTTCAGGCCGCCGAACACCCCCATATATTGGTCTTGAAAACCGCAGACACAGTTCAGGATGTTCAGCTCGATATGCCGCGCCGTCTCTGCAATCTCGTAAGGCGACAGGGGGATCTCCAGCATGCGGAGCGTGGCGCCCAGGATGGCGATGAGCATGGCCGTCGACCCGGCCAGCCCTGCCTGCATGGGCACCGTGGTGGTTGCGCGCAGGTGAAACCGCCGCTCGGTCACCGCCGAGTCGAAGAGCGTGAAAACCGCTTTCGCGACGTCCGTGTACGACCCCTCCAGCTTGAGATCCTCCACCCCCCGGATCCTCTCCCGGTGTCCACAGATCTCCAGGACCGTCTCCGCGGCAGGCAGGAGTTCGACGCTTGCCCGCTCCGCCAGCGCGCACGAAAGAACCGAGCCGCCGTAGCCGTCCGTCGGGTTGCCGACGATACCACACCGCCCGGGAGTTGATGCGCGAATCATACTGCAGCCTTGAGTTCCATCGGGACGGGAATCACTTCACGAAAGCATATCAGGCAAGCAAGTTCAGCGACGGACACGGGGCTGGCCGAAGCGAGTGCGAGCACGGCCGAGAAACCGGGTGGCCCTGTGTCCGGCCGGCGCGAGGCGGACGGACACAGGGAATGCGGACGCTTTCACCGCGCGGCGCTCGAGATGGTGCGGGCACTCGCTGCCGGATCCGCGTCGGGCCATTTCTCGGCTCGCGGCGACCGCGGACGGCTCACTCCGTCTCCTAGACTCCGTTCTCTTCCCGGGCCAGGTCGGCGCCCAGCGACCAGACGGTTTCGATCTCCGCCCGGGTCACCGGGACCACACCCAGCTTCCGCACCTTCGCGTTTCCCGCCAGGTTGGCCAGGGTGGCGGCTTCCACCCAGTTCGCGCCCGCCGTCCGGGCGAGGGCGGCCGCGGCGATGGCGCTGTCTCCACAGCCGCACGGATCGTACACCTCGAGCGGAACGACGGGAAGGTGGCGCCACGGCTTGCCGGAGCGGAACAGCGCGAGGCCACGCCCCCCGAGCGTGACGATCGCCGCCTCGGCACCGCAGGACGCCAGCACCTTCTCCCCGGCCCGGTCCAATTCGGAGTGCTCGTGCAGGGAGTAGCCGGTGACGGCTTCCGCCTCCGACTGGTTGACGGTCACCAGGCTGATCCCCTGGTAGCGCCGGATGCTCGAGGGTTTGGGATTGGCGAAGGTCGGCTTACCGGCGGCCCGTGCCAGCTCCATCGCCGCCGAGACGACCCCGTCCGTGAGCACACCCTTGCTGTAATCGGAGAAGAGGACCGCGTCCGCGTGCTCCATCTGGGCGCGAACCCGCTGCACGAGCTGGTCGACCACTTCCTCCGCCACCGGAGCGCGCTCCTCGCGGTCCACGCGCACCACCTGCTGGTTGTGCGCGACAATCCGCGTTTTTACGGTGGTCGGGCGGTTGGGATGCGTCACGACGCCTTCGTGCTGGACGCCCTGGTTCTCCAGCTCGCGCCGGAGGCGGATGCCCTGCGGGTCGTCACCGACCACCGACACGATGGAGGCCCGTCCCGCCATAGCCACCACGTTCACCGCCACGTTGCTGGCCCCGCCGGCTGCCCAGGTATTCCGCACCTGCTCGACAACCATAACCGGGGCCTCTGGAGAGATCCGGTTCACACGGCCCCACACGTACTCGTCGAGCATGCAGTCCCCCACCACGAGGACGTGCTTCCCTTCGAATTGACCCAGCAGCGCTTGCAGGCGGTGCCCTTCCATCCCACTCCCTCCGCGTCCGGGCGTCAGTCCGGCTCGACCCCCTCGAGTAGTGCCAGAGTCTCCCCCAGCGATTCTCGGAAGACGCCGATCGCGTGGTCAATCTGCGCGCGGGTCACAATGAGCGGCGGCTCGAACCGGAAAACACGCGGGTTGCTCAGGTAGTAGGCCACCACGACGCGCCGCCGCGCGACAGACGCAATCGTCAAACCGGCGATGTCTTCGTCGTTGAACTCCAGGCCGAGCAGCAGCCCCTTGCCCCGCACCTCTTTGATGGCGGCCGGGAATTCCGACTGCAGCTCCCGCAGGCGCGCGAGGAAATATTCCCCCAGCTCCGCCGCGCGATCCGCGAGACCTTCTTCCCGAAAAACGCGAATGGCCGCGATTCCGGCCGCGCAGGCCATTGGGTTGCCCCCCGGGCTGCCGAACGTGCTGGTGTGCAGCCACGGCTTCGCGCGAAAAGGCTCCCAGACTTCCGGCGTCCCACAGAAGGCGCCGATCGGCATTACCCCGCCCCCGAGCGCCTTCGCCAGGCAGATCAGGTCCGGCTCCACGCCGAAGTGCTCGACGCCGAACATCCGCCCCGTCCGCCCGAACCCCGTCTGCACCTCATCCGCAATCAGCAGCGCGCCGCGCTCCGTGCAGAGTCGGCGGACGGCCGGCAGGTAGTCGTCGGGCGGTAGGATGACGCCGCCTTCACCCTGAATAGGCTCCAGGATCACCGCGGCGGTGCGCTCCGTGACGGCGGCGGCCAGCGCGGCGAGGTCGCCGAACGGCACCTGCCGGAAGCCGGGCAGAAGTGGCTCGAACGGGGTTTTGTACAGCTCGCGGCCGGAGGCACTCAGCGCCCCGAGCGTCTTCCCGTGGTAGGCCCGCTCCGCGGAGACGATCTCCGGCCGCCCGGTCGCCACCCGCGCCAGCTTGAGGGCGCCCTCCACGGCTTCCGCGCCGCTGCAGCAAAAGAACGAGTACTGGATGCGCCCCGGAAGAATCTCCGCCAGCAGTTCGGCCAGCTCCGCCTGCTGCTGATTGAAAAAGACCGGCAGAGTTAGCGGCAGCCGGTCCAGCTGCTCTCGGACGGCCGCGACGACCTTAGGATGACGGTGCCCCAGGCTGAACACGCCCAGGCCGCCGAGGAAATCCAGCCACTCGTTCCCCTCCACGTCTCGGAGCGTCATCCCGTCCGCGGAGCAGGCGACGGTACCGAAGCCCATAAATTTGAGCAGGTTGGCGAGGTTGGGGTTCAGGTGGTCGCGGTACCGCTCCGCGACGGCATCCACCACTGTTTCCGGCTGTTCGGGCGTCATACTGGGATTCGCAGCGCCGCGGGCGAACCGGCGCAGGAGAGGCGGACACGCGGGAGGTCGCACGCGCGAGCCGCCCCTGATGCTACCACTATCCAGGGGCACGGTCAACGTGGAGGCGCCGGCGTACTTCTCGCCCGGCGCGGATGCGGAGCGCGAGAAATGCGAGGAACCGGCTTGACTCGCCCGAAGCGGCGTGCTATCATCCCGCCGTCGACGATCCTGCTCATCCACCGAGCGCCGCCCACCTTCCCTCGGGCCGCCCGGTAGCCCCTTGCGAAGTGCAAGGCAGCGGCGACCGTCAGTTAACGGGGTGTGGCTCAGCTTGGTAGAGCGCTGCGTTCGGGACGCAGAGGTCGAAGGTTCAAATCCTTTCACCCCGATTCACCCTCGCACACGGCCGGTTAGAGCGTCCCATTCTAACCCGCGGAAGCGGCGTTAGAGCAGGTGTTCGAACCGGCCGCTCCGCGGGCTCCAGGCCCGCCCCGCACCGAACCCGACGGCTAGAACTCCACAGGAGACCGTCGGTCGTTCTTTCCGAAGCGATCGAGCAGCGAGCAGTACGGGCAGTTCATCCGCCATGAGCCGCATCGCGCCGCCTTCCCCTGTCACTCCTCCGTTGGCTGGCAGCGCAACTTCGGCCGCCGGCTGGGCGCACACGGACTTCCCCATCCGCGGGTGATCGACCGCAGCGAGAGCCTCGTCCGGCGCTATTCGTACGCGATGTCGACCCAGGGCGTGCGGCCCCGCACGATTCGGGGGGCGCTGCATGCCCTCCGCGCCCTCTTCAGCTACCTAACGGAACCGGGCGCCATCCCGTCCAATCCCACCACGGGAGTTCGCCTGCCCAGGAAAGATGCCGCCACCCGGCTCCTGGTGACAGGTACTGACCGCGCTAAGGTGCTGGAAGCGACGGCGCGGCAGGCCTCGGGCTTTCGGAGCGTCCGCGACCGCGCTGCTTTCGGTGCTCATCTTCTGCGGATTGCGCCGGCAGGAACTGCTGGACCTCACTGTGGCCCCGGTCGGCTTGGCGGACGGATCGCTCCTCGTGCAGCAGGCCAAGGACGGCAAATCACGCACGGGCTACTCTGCGAACAGGTCCTGGCAGCGCCGCAGGGGCGGCTGGGGATGCGGCAGAAGATCACTCTCCGGCACAACTACCTGCGCCGCACTTTGGACACGCCTGTGGCTTACATTAACCGCTAGCTGGGCGCGCTGTACGCAGATAAGCGCCTCCCGCCCATCGTCGCCGCCCAGGTGCCGTAGGTGGCGGACTTCATCCTCAACACGGGTACGCTTCGGAAGAGATGCGGCCTAGCGTCAAGGGCTTGGGAGCAGGTTCTACCGCTCCCGGTTTCCCGCGTCTTTGCCGAAGTGCCGATCAACGAGGCGCCGGGCCCGCTCGCGGCCCAGTTCGGTCTGGATCAACGACTCGTTCCGATTCCGGGGGCGGCAATCCAGCTCTTTTTATACAGCCGCTAAAGCGCGTCGCAGTCGTGGCCCGTCCACGCGCACGCCGGGTGGCCGTTTGCTCCCAGTGCGAGGACCAGGAGCGCCAGGACCGCGTCGTCTACCTGGTCGCGATCATAGTCCGGACCCGCTCTCCCACCCTGCGCTCACATCAGGTCAGGTGCTTAACCGCGGATCACCGGTGTTCCCGGCCTGTACCGACCGAGCCCCTGACTGCATACTGAAGAGGCACCAGACTCGGTTAGACCGAGCGGGTCATCTCGTTGATCTGCTTGGTCGCGATGCCGATGGGGCGATCGAGCGGGATGCCCGCGCAGGCCAGGATCGTGGTGAGCAAGTCGCCTTGGTTGCCTTTGGTGTCGGGCAGGAAGCGTCCCGTGTTGATCGTGCCGCCGCCTTTGCCGGCGATGATAAAGGGGAGGTTCTCGCGGGAGTGTTTGTTGCCGTCTTCGAGGCCGGAGCCCCACATCATGATGCAGTTGTCAAGGAGGGTGCCGCTGCCTTCGCGGAGGGCAGCCATCTTCTTTACCATGTAGGCAAACTGGGCGATGTTGAAGGCGGTAATCGCCGCGACTTTCGCGACCTGATCCGGCCTGTTGTTGTGATGGGTCTGCGAGTGATGCTCGTCGTTGAAGCCGAGCTCGGGATAGGAAACGCCGTTCGGTGTGGAGCCGATGTAGGTGCTGACGCGAGTTATATCGGTCTGGAAGGCGAGCACGTTGAGGTCGCACATCACCTGCATGTATTCGCTGCGCTTGTCGCCCACGGGAATCTTGATTTCGATGGGTGGGGAATCGGAGGCGTGGCGCTTGCTCGAAGCGACTCCGGCCTTTTCCAGCGCAGCCGCCTTCTGGCGATACTCGATGGCGGCGATGCGACGCTCCACGGAACGGACGCTGTCGAGGTACTCATCCAGCTTGTGCTGGTCGTCCCTCGGGAGTTTCCGCCGCAGGTCTTTGGCACCGCCGAGGACGAGATCCAGCATCTGACCATCCAGCGGGTCCGCCTTCGCGAGTTGTCCGGGTCGGTCCGTTTTTCCAAAGAGCCGATTGAGCACGCTGCGAGGATTCGTCTCCGCGGGGACGGGCTGCGTTGGAGAACGGAAGCTGCAGTGCGAGTAATAGCCTTCGTTCAGCCCCTCCTGGTTCTCCTTGTGCGTCTGCGGCATCGTGGCCAATTCCAGCGAGGGCAATGAGGTGAAGCCACCCACAAAGTTAGCGGCAATCTGGTCTGCGGAAATCGCGATGCTGATCTGGGCTCGCTTTTCCGCATTCGGCAGCTGCGCCGTGAGCCAGGTCGAGAGCTCCAGCGCGTGCGGCGCGCCATTAAATGGCGAGATCGGCACGCCCGAGATGCCCTTCATGAGTAGGCACTGGTCGAGCACGGGCTGCAGCGATTTCAAGGCGGGCGGTGGTGAAGAGAGAAAGCTCTGCGCATTCGCCGGCCAGAACTGATCCATGATGACGCCGTGCGGCATATACATGAAGCCCAGACGCACCGGTGGTTTGACCGTCTTGCCCTTGGCTGGGTCGGCCCACCCCATGGTTTCTAAAAGCGGCAGCGCGAGGGTGACGCCGAGACCGGTCAAACAGGTGCGACGATCGATGCGAAATCTATTTACCATTGGACGAGGCCTCAAGGTCGCGGGTGCGGCGATTAACGAATGGATAGCTGGTGACGATCTCGGTGATCAGCGTCTGCATGCGGTAATCATCCTTTGCGATGGTTTCCATCAGTTGATCGACCACGATCTCGTCGTAGCCTTCGAGTTGGCGGCACAGGGCATAAGCCAGCAGTTTCCGCGTGAGGTTCCGTGCCAGCTCGTCTTTCCGGGCCGCGATGATGGCTTTCAACTCGCGGGGCGAAGCGAAGTGCTTTTCGCCCGGCAGCTCGCCCGCGGCATCGATCGTTCCACCCGTGTCGTCCTTGTCCCGCCAGCGGCCGATGGCGTCGAAGTTCTCCAGCCCAAAGCCGATCGGATCGAGGGTCTGGTGGCAGCTCGCGCACACGGCGTTCGTTCGGTGGAGCTCAGTACGCTGCCGCAGGGTGAGATGCTCCACCGCCTTTTTGTCCTGCTTTTCCAGTGGGGGGACATTGGGCGGCGGCGGCGGCACGTGTTCGCCGAGCACCTGCTCGAGTACCCACACGCCGCGCTTGACGGCGCTGCTGCGGTTGGGAAACGAGGTACCCGCCAGGACACCGGGCATGACCAGAATCCCGCCACGATTCGCGTCGCTCAGCTTCACCTTACGCATCTCCGGGCCGGTAACCGTTTTCTCCATTCCATACAGCGGGGCGAGGGTGGCGTTGAGGAACGTGTAATCGCTGTCCACGAAGGCGACCACGCTGCGATTATCGCGAACGATGCTGTCGAAGAACAACCGCGCCTCGTCATACATGGCAGCGCGCAGTTTGGGGGTCATCTGGGGAAACTTCGTCGTGTCGAACGTCTTGATGTTGAGGTCCGCGAGTCCCAACCACTGCACGCCAAAGCCATCGAAAAGTGCCCGCGACCGCGCATCGGCGAGCAGGCGCGTCACCTGCGCCCGCAGCACGGCTGACTCGTGCAGCTTACCCGCATCAGCCAGCGCAGACAGCTCTGCATCCGGCGTCGTGGCCCAGAGCAAATACGAGAGGCGCGAGGCGAGCTGGTAGTCGTCCAGCGGCACGATCGTCTGTCCCGGCTGCGGCTCCCCGGCCGGCGTGATGAAGAGGAACTGCGGCGAGACCAGCACCGCCTTCAGCATCAGGCGCAGGGCGGCCGGGTACGGAAGCTTGTTCCTCGTCGCCAGATCGAAGACGCCAAGGAGGACCTCCAGTTCCGCCTCGGACGCCGGCCGACGGTACGCGCGGCGAGTGAGCGAACGCGCGACCCTCTTCGCCGCCGCGCGGAGATCCGATCCCGGCGCCGGCTTCTCGCCGAAGAGGCGCTTTTGCACCTTCGTCGGTGGCGCATTTTTCGGCGCCAGTACGCGATTCGACACCTCATTGGCGATCGCGAGGTACTTCTCCGATTGCAGCGGCGAGAGCGTGTTCAGATACCCCGCGCCGGGGACCTCATCCGGCAGCTCCGCCGCCACCGCCGGGTCTACCCCGAAGAGATCCCGCAGCGTGTTGCCATATTCCACCTTGGTCAGCCGACGGATCACAAACACGCCCGGGTCCTGCGGGCTGAGATATTTAATCGTCCCGACCCAGTTTACGAACATCTGCCGCTCCTCTTCGGTCGGCTGTTTGTTCGCGTGATCGGGCGGCATGTTGTGCGTCTTCACATTGGCCAGCGCCTGCTTCCACATCTTGGTCGAGGAGGGAGCGCCGGGAGCCTGCAGCGCCGGGGCAAAGTTGATGCCGCCCTCCATCCTGTAAATCCCGTGACAGCCCGTACAGTAAGTCTTGAAGAAGGGCGTGATCCGATCCTTGAAGATCTGCTTCGTCTCCGCCTGTCGCGCCGGGAAACCTCGCTCCTCCGCTGGCGCGGCCATCGCCGCGGGTAGGGCCAGGGCAACGCTCACGAGTGCCAGGGCCGGCAGGCCACGGCGAGACGTCTCTTTGATATTGATAGGAAGTACCATTTTGGAAGGCGCGACGCCACCGTAGGCGCTGCTGATGCCGGAGAGAAAGCGGTGTTGGGTGTGAACCGGGAATAGGCTCATGGATTGAAACCGGGGTTGGTCGACGGTTTCGCCGTCTCGGGAAATTTCCCGCCGAAAGCAGGGCTGCGGAGGCCGGACGCCGCACGCTGCGGGGGTTCTTCCGGCAGGTCGAGAAGCACTGGAAGAGCCGCTGGGTCTTTGCTACCACGGCGGGGGTGGAACCGACGAACAACCGGTCGGAGCGGCTACTGCGGGCGGGA
>CAYQDT010000001.1:20510-22793 GCA_964416225.1 uncultured bacterium | reverse complement strand
GCGTGCATCTCCGGACTCAGGGATGCGGTGCGCGCGGGGGCGTGCCGCACCGCGTCCGGGGACTCGAGACCCCACTCCGCGGCCCGGGACGCCACCACCTGCGAAATGTCTTGAACCTGCTGGTTGATCAGCGCCCGGACCCCGAGGTACTTGGCCTGCTCGGGCGTGAGATTGGAGTACTGATCCAGCCGCGCGTACCGCTGCCAGATCGGCACCCGGCCGATCTGCTCCAGCGTGATCACGCCCGCCGTCAGCCCGTCGTCGATGTCATGCGCGTTGTACGCCACCTGATCCGCCGCGTCGGCGAGCTGCGCCTCCAGAGATGGCCAGCGGCCCGCGGCGTACGGCGCGAACACCGGCTCGGGTGCGTCCGGGTCGAAGCGCCGGCTGTGCTTGGCCATCGCCTCACGGAGTTCCCAGGTCAGGTTGAGTCCGCTGAAGCCGGGATAGCGGGACTCGAGGCATTCCACCACCCGCAGGCCCTGCAGGTTATGCTCGAAGCCGCCGTGGTCCGCCATGAGCGCCTGGAGTGCGTTTTCCCCGGCGTGACCGAACGGGGGGTGGCCCACATCGTGGACCAGCGCGACGGCCTCCGCCAGATCCTCGTTGGCGCGCAGGAAGCGGGCGAGGGTGCGCGTGATCTGTGCCACCTCCAGGGTGTGTGTGAGCCGCGTGCGGTAGTAGTCACCCTCGTGGTTGACGAAGACCTGGGTTTTGTACTCCAGCTTGCGGAAGGCGCCGCTGTGGATGATTCGGTCCCGATCTCGCTCGAAGGCGGAGCGGAGCGGGTGCTCCGCTTCCGCATGGCTCCGTCCACGCGTTTGGGAGGCGCGCGTGGCATACGGCGCCAGCAGGGCATCCTCCCGGCGGAGGTACTCGTCCAGGGTGCGCATGCTCCGCGCCTACCCGGTCCGCAGGCCGGCGGCCGGCGCCGCCGCGATCTCGGCGGCAATCGCTTCGGCGGCCGCGCGCGGGTCCGGCGCGCCGGTGATCGCGCGTCCCACCACCACATAGTCGGCGCCGGCGGCCACCGCCTCTCCCGGCGTGGCGACCCGGGATTGATCGTGGACCGCACCGCCGCGCGGGCGAACCCCCGGCGTCACGATCAGGAATTCCGGTCCACATGCACGGCGAATGGCCTCGATCTCCAGCGGCGAAGCGACTACGCCGTCCAGCCCGCACTCCTTCGCGAGCCGGGCGAGACGGACCACTTCCTCCTCGACGGGCCCGTTTACTCCGATCGCGGCCAGCAGTTCCGCATTCAGGCTGGTAAGGACCGTGACGGCGATCACCCGCGCGCGGGGCTCCCGGCTGTGCGCCGCCCACTCGTCGGCGGCTCGGACGGCCGCCTTCATCGCCTCCGGCCCGCACATCGCGTGGACGTTCAGCAGCCAGGGGCGCAGTTGAGACGCGGAGCGCACCGCGCCGGCGACCGTGTTCGGGATATCCGAAAACTTGCCGTCGAAGAAAATCCGGGAGGCGCCGGCCTGCTGAAGGGTCCTCACCCCCTCCGGGCCGGCGTCATGGAGGAACTCCAGTCCCACTTTGAAGGCGCCCACGGACCCGCTCAGGTGCCGCACCCAGGGCTTGTAGCTCATCGAGTTGTCCGCGCAGCAGGAGCACGCCTGCTCCACGCGCGGCGTGTCCAGCGCCACAATGACCTTTTCACTTCCCGCCACTTCGTTTCCCGCTGCCATCGACCGATCGCTTCCTCTTTCCGCCCCGGGGCGACGATCCCGCAAGTCCGCGGTTCGACCAGGTAAGCGGTCCCGCTCGTCAGCCTCTAGGGGCAATGGAACCCGCGTCCACGATCTTCGCTCCCCGCTCGCGGGGCCGGAAGTCGCGCGGCCACTGGGTCCCTTCATCATACACCGCGTCGGCCAGCGATGCTTCCCCCAGAACGTGCGCCCCGCCCAGTTTCGCGCCACAGAGGTTCGCGCGGCGAAGGTCGGCGCGCTGCAAGTTGGCGCCGGTGAGGTCGGCCAGGGAGAGGTCCGCGTTCCGAAGCGCCGCCGCGGCCAGATTCGCGTCCACCAGACAGGCCCGGGACAGGGTCGCACCGATGAACTGTGCGCGGGGAGCGTTGATCTCGGTGAGGTTGGCGTCGGAAAAGTTGGTCCCGGACGCATCCGCGTTCTTCAGCGTGGCACCCGTAAAGTTGGCCTCCGTCGCGCGGGCCTCCGTCAGAACTCCATAGCTCAGATCCGCCTCACTGAAGTTTGCGGCGTGGAGGATGGCCGCGGTCAGGCGTGCGCCGCACAGCCGGATGCTCTCGGCCATCAC
>CAYQDT010000001.1:18789-20500 GCA_964416225.1 uncultured bacterium | reverse complement strand
ATGGGAGAGGTCTACCTCCTCCAGGTAGGCGTGATAGAGACGCGCGCCGCGGAAGATCGCCCGCTGCGCCGTGGCGGCGAGCAGGTTTGCGAAGGAGAGGTCCGCGCTGGAAAAATCGGCATCGGTCAGGTGTGCGTCGAGCAGCCGGGCCCGCTTCAGGGATACCCCCTGGGCGCGCGTCCCGAGGAGGGTGGCGCCGTCCAGGCCCGCGCCGTCCAGGTCCGCACACTCCAGCCGGGCCAGGTCGAGCTGCGTGGAGAGGAGGTTGGCGCGGGTGAGCACCGCGCCGGAGAGGTCAAGCTCCGAGAGGTCCGCTCCGGCGATGCTCACGTCCCGTAAGTCGGCGCCGGCGAGCGAGTCGCCGGCCACCTGCAAGAGGACGATCCGACTCCGGCGATGCCGAATTTCCACCATGTTGCGTTCTCCGGGAGAGCTTGGTCACGGCGCGGGTGAATCGCGGCTTCGAGACGGCTTCCGGTCATACGCAACGGATCACTCGCCGCAAAAATACTGCCCGGTGAGCGCAGCGCGGACCGCGAGCTCGTCCGCGCGCTCGTTGGCGGGTACCCCGGAGTGGCCTGCGACCTTGCGCATCTCGAAACGACCACACTCCCGGGCGAGCCGGCGGACTTCATCTACCAACTCTTTATTCGCCTTGACCTTCCAGTCCTTCGAGAGACAACCAATCGCGTACGCGCTGTCGGTGTGGATGCGCACCGCGGTGCCGGGGCGGTCCCGGACCTTCAGCAGCGCCTCGCGGATTGCAAGCAGCTCGGCCTTCTGATTGGTCCCGAGACCGAGGGGAATCGCCCACTCCCGCTCGACCTTTCCGGCGCGGCCCACGATCCCCGCCCCCATCGGGCCCCCGTCGGGAGAGCGCCCGTTCCCCGGACAGGCGCCGTCGGTGTAAAAATCGATTTCCATCATCTCTCTCTGAAGGCCCGGTTCTGTCTGCAGGCCTGGTCGATCTGTTCCGGCCCTATGCCGGGCCGCGTGGGGCATCTCTGGGCCGGATGCTTCCCCGCGTCGCGACGCCGGCTGCCTACTGTTTTATCGGTGCAGGAACACGTCCGCCGCAGTGAATAGGAACAGCCCGATGCTGACCCAGCCGTTGACGGTGAAGAAGGCGGCGTTGACGCGGGAGAGGTCGCCCGGGCGCACCAGGCTGTGCTCGTACGTCAGCAGCGCGGCGACGAAGAGCACGCCGGCCTCGTAGAGCGCGCCAAGCCCCGTGAACCGGGGCAGCGCCAGCAGCAGGAGCACGGTGCCGATGTGCATCGCCCGGCTCACGCGCAGCGCCGGCGCGATCCCGAGGCGGGAGGGCAGCGAGCGGAGTCCGGCCCGGCGGTCGAACTCGACGTCCTGGCACGCATAGATCACGTCGAAGCCGCCCACCCACAGCATCACCGCGGCGGAGAGAAGGATGGGCGCGGCGGACACGGCTCCGCGCACGGCGATCCAGGCCGCCGAGGGAGCGATGCCGATGGCGATTCCCAGCACCACATGGCACCATTGGGTAAACCGCTTGGTGAAGGAGTAGCCCCACACAATTCCGAGGGCGACCGGCGATAGGACCAGGGCCAGCCCGTTCAGCCGCCATGCCGCCACGACCAGTAGCGCGCTGGTGACCAGTACGAACGCCCAGACCTGGGGCACGGTTACCTGCCCGGCCGGGAGGGCGCGGGAGGCGGTCCGCGGATTGCGGCGGTCG
>CAYQDT010000001.1:17148-18779 GCA_964416225.1 uncultured bacterium | reverse complement strand
GTCGAATTCCAGGTCCACGAGGCGGTTGAACGCCATGGCACTGGAGCGCGCGCCCACCATGGCGAGGAGGATCCAACCAAGCACCGGCCATGTCGGCAGCCCGCGCGCCGCGAGGAGTGCGGCCATCAGGGCGAACGGAAGCGCGAAGACCGTGTGCTCGAATTTGATCATCTCGAGGATGATGCGCACGCGGAGCAGGGCGGCCGGGACCGGACTTGCGTTTTCGGTGGGTCGTATCACGGTAGAGCGCCTGGCGGCGAGATCAATCGCGCGTTCGGGTCTGGGTCGGTAATCGTACCGGAAGTCCGGCCGGCAACCGGGCGCCGTGCCGCATCCGGTCTCCGTCCTTTCGCCGGCCCGGCGGCGAGAGGACGAGCCGGGTCAGCTTTCGTCGGGCGCGTTCCAGCGGCGGGCTTGCGGGTCGCGAACGCCCAGGTGGTCCAGGATCCGGAACACCATGAAGTCGATCATCTCTTCGATGCTCTGGGGCCGGTGGTACAGCCCCGGAGAGGCAGGCATCACGATGCCTCCGGCTTCCGTCGCCGCTACGATGTTCCGGGCGTGCACCAGGCTCAACGGAGTCTCCCGCGTCACGAGAATCAGCTTCTTACGCTCCTTCAGCATCACGTCCGCGGCCCGGTGGACCAGGTCGTCCGAGGTCCCGGCCACGATCCGGCCGAGCGTCCCCATGGAGCACGGCACGATCACCATCGCGTCCGGAGCCGCGGAGCCGGACGCGAACGGCGCATCGTAGTCCGTCTTCTGATAGTAGCGGATTCGCTCCGCGCCGGGAACACCGGGAAGGAGCTGCTCCGCGGAGAAGGTGTCCAGGCGGAGGTCCAGCCCCAATTCCTCGCGTGCGACCCGCAGCGCCGGACCGGAAAGCGTGAGATAGAGCGGATCGAAGCAGCGGACCGCACGCGCCAGGAACCGGGTGGCGTACAGGCTGCCGCTGGCGCCGGTGATGGCGACCGTGAGCGAACGGGCCGGCTCAGGCACGCCCGGCCTCGGGTGCGCGTCCGAAATCGATAGCGCTGTTTGTACCAGGGAGCGTGCAGTTCATCCGCGGTTCCTCGGGCGGCTCGTGGGCGGACCGGCGCCTCGTCCGGCTTCCGGCCGGCCTATGACAGACCCAGCTGGCTCCAGACCGCATCGACCTTCTGCTTCACGGCCGGGTCCATCACAATATCGGGCGGCCACTCGCGGGTGTAGCCTTCGCTCGCCCACTTGGTCGTGGCGTCAATCCCCATCTTGCTGCCGAAGAACTGGTGCGTGCTGGCGTGGTCGAGGTGATCAACCGGGCCGCGTGTGAAGAGGATATCGCGCTGCGCGTCGATGTTGTTGCTCACGCGCCAGAGCACTTCCACGGGATCGTGGACGTTGACCCCCTCGTCCACCACGATGATGCACTTGCAGAACATCATCTGCCCGAGTCCCCAGAGCGCGTTCATGACCTTGTAGGCATGCCCCGGCCAGCGCTTCCGGATCGAGACGATCGCCAGGTTGTGGAAGCACGCCTCCACCGGCAGGTTCATGTCGACGATCTCGGGCAGCGTGAGCTTGAGCAGCGGCAGGAACAGGCGCTCGGTAGCCTTGCCGAACCACGCGTCTTCCATCGGTGGCCGCCCGAC
>CAYQDT010000001.1:0-17138 GCA_964416225.1 uncultured bacterium | reverse complement strand
GACTTCACGCGCACGACTTGGCCTTTTTTGTTCACCTCGACGACGAAGCTCGTGGCCGACGATGGTGCTCGGGTAGATCGGCCGCCGGCGCCGGGTCACGCAGGTGAGGTGGAAGACGGGGAACGGCTCCTCGAGCGTGTAATAACCGGTGTGGTCCCCGAATGGGCCCTCCGTCCGGCGCTCCGTCGGATCCACGTATCCTTCCAGCACCACGTCCGCGCCGGCCGGCACCTCCAGGTCGCAGGTCTCGCAGGGGACCAGTTCCACGGCCTTCTCCCGCAGCCACCCCGCGAACAGGAATTCGTCGATCTCCGGCGGGAGCGGCGCGGTGGCCGCGTAGGTGAGTGCGGGGTCGCCCCCGAGGCAGACGGCCACCGGAAACGGCTCCCGCGCTGCCCGGCCGTGCTCCGCTCCCGTTTTGTGGAGCTGCCAGTGCATCCCCGTGGTGTGGCTGTCGAACTTCTGCATCCGGTACATGCCGACATTGCGCTTGCCGGTGACCGGATGCCGCGTGATCACCAGGGGCAGCGTGATGAATGGTCCGCCGTCGCCCGGCCAGCAGGTCTGGATCGGGAGGAAGTCAAGGCTGGGCTCCTCTCGGATCACGACTTCCTTACACGGCCCGTCCTTGACCCGGCGCGGCGGCACGATGCTGGCGGCATTCAGAAGGGCGCCGCCCAATCCGAGCTTTTCGCCCCAGGTCTGGGGCATTCGCATGAACCGTGCGATCAGCTCCTCGAGCCGCGCCGCGGCCTGGTCCAGGCTCTCCACGCCGAGCGCGGCGCTCATGCGGGCGCGAGACCCGAAGGCGTTGATGAGGAGCGGCACGTCGTACCCGCGCGGGCTCTCGAACAGGAGCGCGGGACCGCCCGCCTTGACGACCCGGTCGGTGATCTCGGTGATCTCCAGGTCAGCGTCGGCGGGATACCGGATGCGCCGCAGCTCCCCCATCCGCTCCAGGCGGAGCACGAACTCTTCCAGCGACGCGTAGGCCATAGTGTGACGCCTGCCGACCGAGGAAAGAACCGTCGGCGAGGTCAGGTCATTGTATCATCCGCCTGCCGCCGCGCTCTGCCGCCGGCTCCGGCCGGCGCCATTCAGACGAGACGGCAGGCGGCGGCCGTCGGGTGCCACGCCTCCACGTCCGGCTCCCGTCCCGTTGGCCCGTAGTATTCCCGCGTCAGAGCCGCGCGGACGGCATCGAGCGTCCCGCTCTTCGCGAGAATCACGACGTAGCCGCCGCCGCCGGCGCCCATCAATCCCGCGCCGTAAACCCCCTGGACCTGCGTCGCCGCATCGACGATCCGGTCGAGCTCCGGGGTGCTGGCGCCGTAGAATCCCGGCTCGCGGCGGAGCGGCTGACCCGCGGCGGCCGCGCGGAGCAGTGCCTCGTTCGAGAGGCGCTCCTGGCCTTCGCGATAGGGCGCGCCGTCTCGATACAGGCGGTCGCCGTCGTGGGTGATCGACATCAGCTCGCCGAACTCGCGCATCGCGGCGTCGCTCCCTCCCGTCAGCAGCTCGGGCATGACCCGGCCGCGATCTGCCCGGCCGAGGCCGTAGACCGCGGCCCCGCGCAGCGGTATCTGGTCCGGCAGGCGCTGCGGGTCCTCGGTTCCGAAGCAGCCGCGCGCTGCCGGACCGAACGCGGCGGGAAACCGTTCCGCCAGTTCCGCGGGGCCTACCGTGACGGGAATGCGGCAGATGAGCTCGTAGAGCAGCTCCGGGGTCAGCCTCCCGGTGTGGAGGTCGCCGAGGCATTCGGTGGCGGCGATAAGCGGTGCGGGCAACCCGAGCTCCGCCATCGCTTCCCGTAAGGCCAGGAATGCAAAGCGATAGGCAAAGATGCCCCGGTTGAAGAGCAGCCGCTCCTCCGCGCTTTTCTCGCTGCGAAGCCGGGAATTGGCGAGCAGCAGCTCGAACCCGGCCGGAAACGGCGAGCGTACTGCGTCCCGGATTCCAACCTGCGCACGGAACCGGAGGTGGATCAGCCCGCCGCGGTCGCCAAGCAGCATGGCGGCGTGGTCGCCCGAGCCGCCGCGGGTGCCGACGTACCACTCCGCCTCCCCGCAGTGCTCCGCCAGTTGCCGCCGGTCCAGCGGCAGCCCGGCGGCGTGCGCCAGCGCCAGCATCGTGGCGACGATCACGGCCGAAGAGGAGCTCTGGCCGCCGCCCTGAGGGATGTCGCCGTGGAAGGTGAGGCGCAGCCCCGGCAGCGGCACTTCGGGGTAGAGGTGCGCGAGACGGAGAGCGGCGCCCTGGACGTAATTGAGCAACCCTCGCCGGTCGCTGCTCGTTCCCTTCGGGTCCAGGTTGCGCCGGACTTCATCCACTACGCCCGGGCTCTCCACCGCCGGCAGCCACCCGTCGTGCCAGGCGCCTCCCGCCCGCGCGATCGCCTCCGGCAGGGAGAACTCCAGCCGGGGAGCGCAGGAGCGATCGGTGTTGGAAATCTCAAACTGGGGCTCGTCGCGGATCGGGGAGGCAACCGCCAGCAGTTCCCGGATGTGCAGCCCGTACGGCACCCACGCGCCCTGGTGATCCGAATGGGGGTTCAGCGAGAGGCGCGCGGGCGCGCGGAAGAGCGCGCAGGGACGATCGCCGTGGACCTCCAGGAAGCGCTCGAGGACAGTCCGGGCCGCGCGGATCCGGCCGCGGCTGGTGGCGGAGTCCGGTCCGTAAATCCTCGTCAGCCGCGCGTCCAGCGCGGGAGAGGGCGCCGCCAGCGCCCGCAGCATCTCGGAAGCCGGCTGAAGCGGCTCCGCGGCGTCGACGTCGGTGAGCAGCGGGAAGGCGGGGCTGGGCATGAGGTGCGGTGCGGTGAGACGAAAGCAGCGATGCGCGCCGGAACGCTCCACGGTTCGCACCGCCCGCGCGTCTCTCCTTCCGGCACGCCCGCAAGGCGTCCGGGCTCTGCGGGACGGCCGGCGGGGCCTGTTCACTTGTCCGGCGGCCCATGTGAAAACGGGCCCCCGGGACAGTTCCGGGAGCCCGCTCGATTGCCCATCCGGGACTGGGACTACTTCTTCGTCTTGGATGACTTCGCGGCCGTGGCGCCTTCAGCGTGGGCATGCTCGGCGCTCTTTCCGGCCTTCGTGCAGCAGGCGGTCGCGGTGAAGAACGCCGCGTTGCCCTGGGCTGCCTGGATCTCGCCGCCCTTGGAAGGCTGCGCGGCCTTCATCGCTCCCTTGGCGCAATTTGCGCGGGAAGTGGCCGTGAAGAAGGCGGCGTTGCCGGCTTCATAGTGGGCGGAGCCGCCCTTGGCGGCGGTGGCGCTCGCCGCGGCGGCCGGAGCCTTCGCGGCCTTGTCCGACTTGGCGCTCTTTGCGGCGTGTGCGGCGCCGGCGGTGAAGAGCGCCACGGCGGCAGCCAGCGCGATAGAGGTAAAGCGATTCATGATGGTTCCTCGCGGCCCGACGGGAGCCGGTGACTGGCGGCCGTCTGCGGCGACGGCCGGTAATGCAAGGGAGTGGTTGACCTTCTCTACGGTTAGCGAACAGGCGCGTTACTCCCTCCCTGGCCTCCGAATCGATGCGCTTCATCTCCCCACGGCCGGCAGAGAACGGTGCGGGCGCGGGCCGCTCTTCGCAAGGCCGTCCGGTCAGCCGGTCGTCTCTTCGGAGATCGGGTCGAGCGTAGGATCCGGTCCGAGGACGCCATACCGCCGGAACAGCTCCCGGGTCGCCTGCGTGAGAAACTGTGCCAGGGCATGCGGCCCGAGCAGCACGCCGCCGACCCCCGTTGCCCAGAGGAGGCCCTGTCCTACCACGGTCGCCGCGGCAAGGAGGAGCGTGTATGGAAAGTTGTCCAGCACGAGCAGCGCGGACTTCCGGACGATCACCCGCACCGGATCCTCCGTCTCGGCGAGGAGCGGCCACTGGTAGAGCGTGACCACGCTCCAGAAGAGAAAGAGATACAGGAACACCAGGCTGAGGACGATCCAGCCGGCGCCGTGGATGGCGGAATAGAACCAGGCGTTCCCGAGCAGCGCGAGCGCGGTGCCCGCCTGGAGAGCTGCGAGGCGTACGCTCCGTCCGAAGGCATGCCGGAAGCCCCAGAGGAAGTCGGCGATCTCCGGCTCCAGCCGCGCCGCGGCGTTCCGGGCGTACCGAAACAGCCCGGCCTGCACCGGCCCCCCGACCAGGACCAGGCCCCCCGCCGCGCTCAAGAGGATGAGGAGCTGTGGCAGGAGCCCCGGCAGCCGGGAAAAGAGCGCGCTTCCGGCTGCTCGGCCGCCGATGAGCGCCATCCCGTCCAAGAGCACGGTGGCCGCGCTCAGGAGCAGCCCGGTGCCCAGGTAGTCGTACGTGTCCCGTGCGCCCAGCCGGAGCGCCAGGCCCAGCCGGGCGCGGGGCAAGGACGCGCGGTGCCCGGCTGGGCCTGGCGGCGCTTCCGGCTCGTCGGCTCGTGGCGCCGCGGGCGGCTCCGCCTGGGGAGGCGAACGTCGGAGGATCTCTCCGTCCGGCCCGCGGCGCCACATCCGTTCCGGCATCAGTGCTCGGCCTTCTCGCTCTCTGCGTCCTTTGCGTCTTTCGCGCTCTTCGAGTTTTTACCGCCTTTACCCTTAGCCTTCGACTTCTTGTCTCCGGACGGGCTCTCCTCGTCGGCGCGGGGAGCCGGCGAGGAGCGGACCACGTCATACGGCTTCGTTGCCCCCTGCGGCTTGAACGCCTCCCGAGAGAAGACGATTGCGTCAATGCCCGCCGAGTAGCGGCCGTTCGGACCCTCCGCCCGTTTCGGCACCACCAGCGTCAGCTCGTGCACTCCCTGCTTCAGGGTGACCCGTCCGAGCATGAACCACGCCATTCCGCGGGCGTAGCCCTGATCCACCGGCTCGACCTTCTTCGCTTCGAGCGCCGGCTCTTCGTCGATCTGCCAGATCAGCGGCGAGACGCCGGGAGAACCCGGTACGCGGCCCGCCATCCACACCTCGTACGATGCGTCGCGGCGAATGGTGATGTTGTACCGCGCCCGGTAGATGCCGGAAGGCGGCGGGTCTTTGCGGTCCAGCTTGAGATACGTGCCGCCGCTGGTGCCGGCCTGGAAGGTCGTGCCGCTGAAGTTGTGGGCGACGCTCCGCTCCCCCTCCACCCAGACAAAAGGCGCGAGCTGCGCGCGAAGTTGCTCCACCAGCGGGCTCACGTACTGGTAAACGGAGGCCGCGCTGTTCGGTCCGATCCCGCGCTTCGCATCGTTGTAGAGTGGCCGGAGTTGCGCCTGCGGTAGCTTCTGCGCTTCCGCCTCGCGGAGGAGCGCGTCGAACTCGTCGAGCTGCTTCATCGCGAGCTCAACGGGAAAGAGGCTCGTGACGTCCACGCCCGTGGCGACCACCGGCTCCCCGGAGAGCGGCACCTGGAGCTCGGTCTTGCTCTTCGGCTTCACCTTGAGCGGGTTCCCGGCGCTGTCGTAGAACATCACCTCGGAGTACTTGTCGATGTAGAAGGAGACAAGCTGCGGGCCCTTGGTGGACCAGAGGACCGTTCCCTTCTTCACCAGGTGCTCTTCACCGAACGGCTGGTCGATGTCGTAGCCGAGGATCGTGTCGCCGTACCGGAGCAGCCGCGCCGACTTGGAGGACGGCAGCCACCAGACACCGTTCGAGAGGCGGGTCACCCGGTCCGTGGTGGCGAGCGGCATCGGGAAGAAGCAGGTCGGCACCCGCGCTTCCATCGCCGCCTGATCCGCCGTGAGGCGCGGCGCCAGCTCCTTGGCGATGGTGACGGCTGCCGGGTCGGTCTGCGGGTCGAGGAAGACGCCGCGGAATCCCGTGTCGCGCAGCGCTTCCCAGGCGGTGCGGGCTTGACCGGCGTCCGTAAAGGGGGCGGGATTTCCGCTGCCTTCCGCTGCCCCGCTCACGCGGGTGGCGATGAGCCAGCTATTCCGGCTGGCCTCCTCCGCCTGCGCGAGCGCGTACGCCCCGCTCTCGGTGCTGATCTCCGGCGCCTTTCCGGCAAGCTGGGCTCCGAGACCGTCATACCCGGACACCGCGGCGCCGTTGTTGAAGATGGGGTGGTAGGCGCTCCAGGAGAAGAGCATCGGGACGTTCAGGCCCTCCTGCTTCAGGGTGGTGGTGACGCTGTTCATCCATTTCTTCAGCGTCTCCGCCCGGAACTCGTCCAGGTCACTCCAGATGGCGCTCTGGCGGGGCTTGCAGCGGTAGGCGACGTGGTCCACCGGATCGATGATCCATCCGTCGCCCTCGGGCGGGTCATTCCGGGACCAGGTGGGGACCATCCGCGCCGCCTCCTCGAACCCGGGGATGCGGCGGTCCGTGGTGCGCCAGTTGATGTTGAGCGTCTGGATGCCGGAGCGCCTCTGCAGCCAGTCCTGGAACGCCTTCCGGAATGCGGGCGATGACGGGAAAACCTGGTCTTCCTCCCCGAGCGCGCCGTCCCCGGCGGCGAACGGGTCCAGGATGAAGCGCAGGCCCGCGCCGAATTTCACGGCCTGCAGATGCTGCTTCAGGCGAGCGGCGTAGGTGGGCATCCCGGCCCAGAGGTCGCCGAAGCCGCCCAACTCCTCCGGCTCGGCCTGAATCTCCGGCACTATGTGCAGCAGGGCGCCCGCCTTCCCGAGCAGCGCGCTCCGGCGGAGCTGGAGCTGGATCGCCGCGGTGTCCCGCTCTACGACCACCTCGCCCGTCTGGATCGCCCAGTTCTGCTGGCGGTCGTCGGGAATGCGATCGGCGCCGGTCGATCCGAGCGTCAGGTCCGGTGATCCCGTTTCGGTGAGGGCGTATACGGCACGGCGCGCGCCCGGGGTGGAGACCTCATACTGGAGGCGTGCCCCAGGCTGCATCTTGGCGGCGGGGATGCGGGTGACGGCAAGGTTCGGCGCGAAGCCGATCAGCGGCTCGCGGAACCGGTCGCCGACCCGCAGCCCGTAGCGCAGGCCGCGGCTCTCGAGTGCGTCCACGAGGGTCTGGGTCTGCGCGGGAGTGCACTGCAGCAGCCCGCGGCCCGGCTCCACCCACACGTCTTCGATGCCGCCTTGCCGCAGGTGGTCCAGCTCCGCTTCGTCCTGCTTGAGGGAATCGGCGGACGGGGCCTTGAGGTACGCCGAGTGGAACACCACGCCGGCGGGCGTGTACGGCTTATCATCCCACACCAGGAGATGGCTGCGGTGGATGCTCCAGGTGTGGGGTTTGTCCTCCCGGTCCCGGTAGATCCCGTCGTTCAGCCCCTTGTCCGCCATCGCCGCGTGGCAGAGAAGCGCTGCCAGACCGAGACCCGCGGTGAGAGCGCCCCAGCCGCGGAGCCGCTCCCGGCTGCGTGAAGAGAGGTGACGGAAAACCGGCTGACGGGTGACAGAGCTCTCTTCACACATGGATTTCTCTCCGAAAGAACTAGCCTGGAGTCTCGTCCGGCAAGGACGGCAGTCCGAGCGCCGCCCGCGCGTTCCGCAGTACTACGGCCGCCGCATCCACCGCCGCCAGCCGGGCCGGAGCGGCGCCCGCCGCACCGGATGCTTCCAGCTCGCGCCGGTAGCCGTCCGCCAGCGCCGCGGTGGATACGAGATAGTGCGCCAGGCGGTACGGCTCCCGCTCCCGCGCGGCCGCCAGAACCGCGCCGGGGAATTCCGAAATGGCGGCCAGCAGCGCCCGCGAGGCTTCGTCGTCCAGGGCGCTGAGGTCCGCGTCCGTCTCCGGAAGCCGGCCCTCGGCGCCCGCCTGATTCAGCATGTCGGTCAGGCGCCTCAATGCCCCGTCCACCACGCGGGCCGGATTTGCGCCGTGCGGATCCCGCGCGCCGTCCAGGTCCAGCTCCAGGGTCGCCCCCCGCGGGCGGAGGAGGTAGAGCAGTCGCGCGCCGGAAGTCCCTACCGCGTCTAGGACCTGAGTCAGTAAGGGGTTGTTCCCCCGGAGAGCAGCGTCTCCCTCCACGACCAGGCCGTCGATGCGCAGCGAGACGGGTCCGAAGACAAGGATTTCCAGCGGATCCGGCGGGCAGCCGAGCGCCTCAATCCCCGCGCGGGTGCGGTCCGTGTAGGCCTGGTGATCCGGGCCCCACACGTCGATCATGCGGTCGAACCTCCGCTGATACTTATCGAGGTGATAAGCCAGGTCGTTCGCCAGATACGTGGCGCGGCCGCTGCTCCGGACGAGGGCCCGGTCCAGGGTGTCCGCGCCGGTTGCGCGGAGCCAAAAGGCGCCGTCCAGATCGTAGGCCAGGTCTCGCTCCCGGAGGCGATCCATGACCTCCCGCAGGCGGCCATTCTCCTCCAGCGCGCGCTCCGAGCAGTAGGTGTCGAACCGGACACCAAACCGCGCCAGGGTTTCGCGCTGCTGCTGGACCATTGCGTCGCGGCCGGCCGCGCGCAGCTTCGCCAGCCGCTCTTCCGTCGGCAGCGCCCGCCAGGCGCCCCCCTGCTCCGCGGCGAGGGTTCGCGCCAGCCCCGTTACGTAGTCGTCCGGATAGCCGTCGACGGGTACCCGCGCGTCTTCATCGCCGAGCTGCTGTAGATAGCGCGCCTCCAGGGACTGCGCGAAGCGGTCCAGGTTGCTGCTGGCGTCGTTCAGGTAGAACTCCCGCGTCACCCGGTGCCCGGTCCATTCCAGCAGGTGCGCCAGCGCGTCCCCCAGGGCGGCCCCCCGGCCATGCGTTACGGTGAGCGGTCCGGTGGGATTCGCGCTCACGAACTCCACCAGCACGGACTGACCGCCGCCGAGCGCGTCCGTCCGGCCGTAGGCTTCTCGGAGCCGGCGCGCCTCGCGAACCGCGTCATGGCGCCAGTCCGCCACCAGGTGGAAGTTGAGGAAGCCCGCGCCCACCAGCTCCACGCGCCGGATCAGGCCGGCGGGCAGCTCGAGGTGGTCGCGCAGGACGGAGGCGACGCGCGACGGGTCCTCCCGCGATTGCCGCGCCAGCACGAGCGCGAAGTCGGTGGAGTAATCGCCCAACTCCGGCGTGGGCGGGACGTCCAGCTGAATGGCAGGCAGTTCCCGGCGCTGGGAGAGCAGGCCGGCGGACGTAGCGGCGGCGTGCGCTTGGCTGAGCGCGGCGGCGAGGCGTTCCTTGACGATCATTCTGTTTTGACTTCGCGGAGACTGCGGCACGGCCGTGCGGCATGAGCCGTCAGACGTCCAGCGGAATATGGATGCCACACAGCGCCAGGAGCAGCCAGAGCGGCACGTACACCATGAGATATCCCAAAAGAACCTGGAGCAGGCCCATGTTCCAGACACGCCTCCCGAAGGTGAGACGCGTCGGCGGACCGCTCTGGTACCGGTCCAGCAACTGGGCGGCGGCGGCGATTCCGCTCTTGATCTGCTTGGGCGAGGCGGGGCGGGTGGTCACGTACTGCTGGAGAATCCCGCCGATGCGCCTCCAGGTGAAGAACATGGTGGCGAGTGCCAGCACCGGCGCCGCGTCCCCCAGGCCCGGCGCTCGCCAGAAGAGGGTTACGATGGTGACGGCGGCGACGATGTTCGTCCCGCAGCGGGGATGGACCCGCGGCTTGCTTGCCACCACGTCGGGGCGGAGGTCGTCTCCGGCCTCCACGGTATGGACGGCCTGGTGCTCCGCGGCGTGATATCCGGTGAGGGGTGAGAGGCGGAAGATCAGCCCGAACACCCCCGCCATCAGCAGGTTGGCGAAGAGGCGCTGTGCGGTGCCGTTCCAGGTGTCCGCCCAGTGGCCGAAGGCGACGAACGGACCGGCCCACGCCGGCGGCGCGAGCACGAACTGCGTGATCGCGAGCGAAGCCACTACCACCAGCGCCGTGAAGACCCCGGTGCTCACCAGTGCCAGATCTCCGACCCCGCCGCGCACGCCGCCGCCCGTTAGATAGACGCCGAAAGGGGTCGCCATCCCGCCGATCAGCGGCGGCTTCACCCGCCCGCAGGCCGCGCTGGCCAGCTCGGCACGAGAGACGACGCCGACCAGTCCCCCGCCGTAGTCCACCACCGGAGCCACGTGGACGTCGTTGGCCTGGAAGAAGCGGAGCGCGTCCGGAGCCCGAAGGTCTTCGGGCATGGGGTGCGCCGCCTCCAGTTCCAGGTCGGCGACGCTCCACCGGTCCGGCTGCACCGGCTCCCGCTCGGTGAGGAACCGGGTGAGCGTATCGCCGGTTACCAGGCCGAGGAGCATACCCCCGTCCAGGACCGGCACGGCGCCGACGGTGGACGCGCGTACCGCATCGGCGGCTTTGCCGAGGGAATCCCCCGGCTCCAGGACTTTTACGCGGACGGCGATTCGGCCGAGAGTTTGCATGGGGCCGAGAGTTTGCATAGGCAGGTGTTCGGATCGGTGAATATTATCGTTGAAAACGGCGCTAATCCCGCAATCGTCGTCCGGTCGCCGTCCATGGCGGCCGGTAGGCGGTCGGTAGGCGGCCGCCGTTGGCGCGGGCCCGGCGGGCGGTTGCAAACGCGGATGAGGCGTGTTACTATTCCGGGTCTATTTTTGCAGGTGGGAGAGGAGAAGTAACCCAATGGCGATGCGATGCGCCCTCTGCGGCAAAGGCCCGCAGTTCGGTCAGAATATCCGTCACGTCCACTCGGGCTCATGGGAGCGTAAGGCGCCGCGCACCAAGCGCCGCTGGCTGCCGAACCTCCAGAGCGCGCGCATCCTGGTCGGCGGCGAGCCCACCCGGGTTCGCGTTTGCGCCAAGTGCCTGAAGGCCGGCAAAGTCGCTCGGGTCTGACCCGGCTTCGCCTCCCTCCCACCGGACTGGTGCGGCTCCCCGAACCGGGGAGTGGAACCCCACAGGGCCGTCTTCACCGACGGCCCTTTTTGCCGTACGGCGCGATACAAATTCCCCATCCCCGGACGGGACGCGCACCCGCGTGGGCCGGTAATCCTTCACAACGGCTGAGGCCGCAGGCATCCCCAGGAGCCCGCCTTGAGACCGCTTCCTCTCGCCTTTCGACAGGTCCACCTGGACTTCCACACCTCGGAGCAGATTCGCGGCATCGGGAGCCGGTTCGACCCGGAGGCGTTTGCGCGCACCCTGCTGGATGCGCGCGTGGATTCCGTGACTTGTTTCTCGAAGTGCCACCACGGCATGATCTACCACGACACGCGGTTCCCGGCGCGCCATCCGCACCTCGAGCTGAACCTGCTCCGGGAGCAGATCCAGGCGTGTCATGCGGCCGGGATCCGCGTCCCCATCTACATCAGCGTGGGGTTCGACGAGTACATGGCTCGGGAGCACCCGGAGTGGCTGGAGATCACCGCTGAGGGAAAGGTGCGCGGAGCCGCCCCGCTCCAGCCCGGCTGGCGCAACCTGTGCTTCAATACGGCGTACGTGGACTACGTCTCCGAGCAGACCCGCGAGGTACTGGAGAGCTTCCCAACGGACGGTCTCTTCTTCGACATCATCCACCAGGGTCCGTGCTGCTGCGCCGCCTGCATGCGCGGGATGGCCGAGGAGGGCCTCGATCCCGCGGACGAGGCGGGACGGCGGAGGTACGCGCGGGAGGTCACGGAGCGGATGAAGCGGCGCCTCACCGCCGAGATCCGGGCGCTCAACCCGCACTGTCTCCTCTTCTGGAACAGCGGGCACGTCGACCCCACCTTCCGCCGAAGCCTGGACACCTTCACCCACCTGGAGCTGGAAAGCCTGCCGAGCGGGGGCTGGGGCTATGATCACTTCCCCCTCACCGTTCGCTATGCCCGAAACCTGGGTCTCGATTACCTGGGAATGACCGGCAAGTTCCACAAGACGTGGGCCGGTTTCGGCGAATACAAGAACCGCGAAGCGCTGGAGTATGAGGCATTCACCGCTCTGGCGGAAGGGGCCAAGGTTTCCATCGGCGACCAGCTCCCGCCGGACGGGCGCCTGAACGCCGCTACCTACGCGCTCATCGGCGGCGTCTATGCCTCTGTTGCGGAGAAAGAGCCGTGGTGCGCTGACGCGACGGCGGTGGCGGAGATTGCCGTCTTCAATCCCGAAGCGCTGGGAGTGCACGACGGACGGGTCGATACCGCGGCCGGCGGCGCGTACCACATGCTCATCGAGGCGCACCACCAGTTCGATCTGGTCGACGCGGAGATGGACTGGTCCCGCTACGCGGTGCTCGTCTTGCCGGACAAGATCCGGCTTTCCGACTCGCTCCGGGCCAGGGTGCGTGCCTTCCTGCACGGCGGGGGCCGGCTGATCGCTTCTCACCAATCCGGCCTGGCGGAAGAGCGGGATGAGTTCGTGCTGCCCGAGCTGGGCGTCCGATACGTCGGAGAGGCGGAGTTCTCACCGGATTACGTGGTCCCGAGCGACGCGGTGGGAGCCGGCATGGCGCGCGCGGAGCAGGTGATGTACGAGCGCGCGCTGTACGTTCAGCCCGACCCCCGGGCGGAGCGCCTGGCGGAGATCTGGCAGCCGTACTTCGATCGCACCTACGCCCACTTCTGCAGCCATCGGCACTCCCCCGTGGAGCGGGCGTCGGGCTATCCGGCAATGGTCGCGACCGAGAAGACGGTCTACTTCGCGCACCCGATCTTCGGCTCGTTCATGCGCCACGGGGTTCGCCCCTACAAGCAGCTCTTCCTCAACGCGCTGCAGCGGCTGCTGCCGGACCCGATGGTCCGTTCCGATGCCCCGTCCACCGCCCACATCTCCGTCACCCGGCAGGAGACGCCGCGCGGCGAGCGGACGGTGGTGCACGTGCTCCACTACATTCCCGAGCAGCGCTACCGGGATATCCAGACCGTGGAAGCCGTCCTTCCCCTCTACAACGTGGACCTCTCCATCCGGCTGGAACGCGAGCCGCGTGCCGTCTATCTGGCGCCGGAGCGGATCGACCTGCCGGTCTCCTGGACGGGCGACCGCGCGGAGATCACCATTCCCAGCGTGCTGGGGCATGCCGTGGTGGTCTTCGAGTAGCATCGCCGGCGCCTTGCGCCATCCGGCGCAACCGGTCAGCACCGGGCAGATCCCGCCGCGGCGCCGCCTTCCGCGCGGAACGGCGGCGGTGTCAATTCGGCCCAACCCGGCATCCCCACCGTTTGCATCCGCGGCGCGCCGGGAAAACCGCTCCGACGGGCCGATCCGGGCCCGCGACGGAGAATGCGCGATGAACAGGCAAGCCACGCCGCGGACGGCCAGCGCGGTGGAGATACTGAAGCAGGATCATGCCAGCGTGAAGGGGCTCTTCGCCCGCTTCATGGAGACCGGCGAGCGGGCCTTCAAGAGCCGGCAGCGCCTCGCGGACGAGCTGTTCGCGGAGCTGGAGCTGCACACCACGCTGGAGGAAGAGATCTTCTATCCCGCCTACAAGGAGGCGGCCCGGGAGCAGGGCGAGGAGATCGTGGCGGAAAGCCTGGAGGAGCACCACGTCGTCGACCTCCTCATCTCCGAGCTGAAGGCGCTCTCTCCTGAGGACGAGACCTTCGAGCCTAAGATGAAGGTCCTCTGCGAGAACGTTCAGCATCACATCGAGGAAGAAGAGGCGGAGATGCTCGCGAAGGCCCGCCGCCTTCTCGGCCCCGAGCTCGAGAGCCTCGGGCGAAAGATGCAGGAGCGCCGGCGCCAGCTCGAGACCGGATCATAGGCGCCCGCCGGCCGGAGACCGACGGACCGCTCGCCGCCCGCACCCGGGTTTCGAGCGGTCTTTCTGCGTGCGGCCGCGCGCCGGAGCGGCGCCTCACGAGGCGCGTGAATCTCCCGCGTGGGCAGGAAACGGAAGACCTCCTCGCTAACTCCTCACGGGAGCTGGAGCCATCGCTGCTCCCATCGCTCTCCCTGGACCTATCAGAGATTTTACGGCGCCCGTGACGGCGCCGCCGGCGGTCCGCGCGCCGGCGGCCGCCGAAGGAGGAATGCATTGGCACGACCCGTTACCCTGTTTACCGGCCAGTGGGCCGACCTTTCCCTCGAGACGCTGGCGGGCAAGGCCAGGCAATTCGGTTATGACGGCCTTGAGCTGGCCTGCTGGGGCGACCACTTCGACGTTCAGAAGGCCCAGGACAAGGGCTACTGCGACAGCCGGTGGGAGATCCTGAACCGCCACGGTCTCCAGTGCTTCGCCATCAGCAACCACCTGGTCGGCCAGGCGGTCTGCGACCAGATCGACGAGCGCCATCAGCAGATCCTGCCGCCGCATGTGTGGGGCGACGGGAACCCGGAAGGCGTCCGGCAGCGCGCGGCCGAGGAGATCAAAGCCACCGCCCGAGCGGCAGCCAACATGGGGCTGAAGGTCGTGTGCGGCTTTACAGGCTCCTCCATCTGGCACCTCCTCTACTCGTTCCCGCCCGTGGCGCCGCGGCAGATCGAGGGAGGGTTTCAGGACTTCGCGACCCGCTGGAACCCGATCCTCGACGAGTTCGACCGCGTCGGAGTGCGGTTCGCGCTGGAGGTCCACCCCACGGAGATCGCGTTCGACATCGCTTCCGCCGAGGCCGCCCTCGCCGCGGTCGATCGCCGTCCGGCGTTCGGGTTCAACTACGACCCCAGCCACCTCGGCTACCAGAACGTCGACTACGTGAAGTTCATCGACCGGTTCGCGGACCGCATCTACCACGCGCACATGAAGGACGTGTGGTGGTCTCCGGTGCCCACCGAAGCGGGCGTGTTCGGCGGCCACACAAACTTCGGTGATCCGCGCCGCTCGTGGGACTTCCGGAGCATCGGTCGCGGACGGGTGGACTTCGAGGAGATCATCCGCGCTCTCAACCGCGCGAGCTACGAGGGCCCGCTCTCGGTGGAATGGGAAGACATGGGCATGGACCGCGAGGCGGGCGCGGCCGAGGCCGCGGCCTACCTGAAGAAGCGGGACTTCAAGCCGAGCGGCCGCGCCTTCGACGCCGCCTTCTCCGAAGGATAGGACGTCGCCTGCCGGGCATTGGGGACGGATGGCGGCGCGTTCCGCCCTCCGCCCCAATGCCCGGTATGGGCCCGTCGGCGGGAAAGAAGCGCCGGCTGCCGGCGAACACCGGCCTGGTGATGCCGCGTCGCGCGGTCCGCGGCCGACATTGACTGTAGGGCGGGGCCGTGCTACCATGGGGGGCATTCTGCTACCGCTCGCCCGGCGGCGTGACCTGCGCTGGCCTCCTCCCTCACCCGGCCCCCCGAGGATCTCCGAGGATCTCCAATGAAGACGCAAGCGCTCTCGCTGTTCAGTGCCGCCGCGGTCGGTTTCGCCGCCGCAGTCGTTTGTGTTTCCGCCTGGAGCCCGAGGGCCGCCAGCGCCCAGTTCAAAGGCGCGCCGGTTACCGGCACGCCCCTCACGGCAAATCTTCCGGTGCCGGTGGGGATGCAGGTTGCGGGGAACTCGAACAGCGTGGCGGTGCCGCAGCCGCTGGCCATTCAGGCGCTGGACGGGGAGCATTTCGTGGTGGTCAGCCGGGAGCCCCGCCTGGTGACGCAGATCGGGCGCGAGGGCACCGCGCAGAACATGATGGTCACGGTGGTGACCCACTACACGGTCCGCGGCGACAAGCTTTTGCCGATCGAGCGCGTTCACGCGCCCACGGGCTACCGGGTGGTGACCATCGATAGTGAGAATTGACGAATCGCGCCGCGGGGAGCGAAGCCGGCGAGCTTCGCTCCCCGCGAGGATCATGAGGAACGGCGCATGGATGCCCGGTTTCGCTTCACGCGACTGGTTCGCACCAAATCTTCCGAAATCTACCTGATCTGGGAAGAGGAGAACCGGGTCGGACAGCTCGATCTGCACTACGCCGGAGAGACGATCCACGCCACGATGATCCTGGAAACCGATCTCTCGGTGACCTCCGAAGAGGAGCTCCTCACGCAGATCGACGAGGACATCGTTGCCTCCTACCTGCCCAGCTTCGACCGGACGGACTTCCTCGTGACGGTGTTTCGGGGCGAGGAGATCAGCTCGTATACCGACTCCGGCAACCTGGAAGCGGACGACGAGGAAGAATAGCCTCCGGACCGGCTCCCCCGGCGCCCTTTTGACGGCGGCGCCGCCATTCGGTACACTCAGGCAGAACCCACCGCCGGTCCGGCGGTGTTTTTTGTATTTGCAGAGCCGTTCGGCGGCAGCCGCCTGCCGCAGCCCGATCCTATGGCCCGTCCCCTGCTCCAGGTCAACGACCTTCGCACCTACTTCCGTACCCCGGGCGGCATTGCGCGTGCCGTGGATGGGGTCTCCCTCTCGCTGGACCGCGGGCAGACCCTGGCCGTGGTTGGCGAGTCCGGATGCGGGAAGTCCGTCACCTCGCTCTCCATCATGCAGCTGGTGGCCGAGCCCGCGGGCTTCATCGCCGGCGGCGAGATCTGGTTCGATGGGCAGGATCTGCTCGATCTCACCGCGGATCAGATGCGGCACGTCCGCGGGCGCCGGATCGGGATGATCTTTCAGGAGCCGATGACCAGCCTCAACCCCGTGTTCACCATCGGACGGCAGGTGACGGAGGGGATGGAGGTTCACGGTCTCGCGCACGGCAGGCGCGCCCGGGAGCGGGCCGTTGAGCTGCTGGAGCGGGTCGGCATCCAGGATGCGCCGATGATTATCCAGCGGTACCCGCACGAGCTGTCCGGCGGGATGCGCCAGCGCGTGATGATCGCCGCGGCGCTGGCCCTTGAGCCGGACCTGCTGATCGCGGACGAGCCCACCACCGCGCTGGACGTGACGGTCCAGGCACAGATTCTCTCCCTGCTCGCGGAGCTGCAGCGCGAGATGGGAATGGCGGTGCTGCTCATCTCCCATGACCTCGGCATCGTGGCGGAGATGGCGGACCACGTGGCGGTCATGTACGCGGGCGAGGTGGTGGAATACGCGCCCGCCGCGCAGCTCTACCGTTCCCCACAGGCGCCCTACACGCGCGCCCTGTTCGCAAGCCTCCCCTCGCGCCAGCAGCGCGGAAAGGACCTGGTGGTGCTGGAAGGGGTGGTTCCGGACGCGGTGCACTGGCCGGAAGGCTGCCGGTTCACCGAGCGGTGCCCCGAGCGGTTCTCGGACTGCCCGCGTATCCATCCGCTGCTCGCGGCGGTGGCCGGCGAACAGCAGGCCCGCTGCCTGCTCCACCAGGAATGCTATCCGCGCGAAGCGCAGCCGGCCGGAGTTGCCCGATGAGCCATGCCGCCCCCGCCCTCCTCTCCGTCCGGAACCTGCGCAAGGAGTTTCCCATCCGGAGCGGCCTGTTCGGGCGCAGCTTCAAGAAGGCAGTGGACGGCGTGAGTTTCGAGATCCCCGAAGGGAAGACCCTGGCGCTCGTCGGGGAGTCCGGCTCCGG